>DHQM01000025.1:0-3768 GCA_002408105.1 Gammaproteobacteria bacterium UBA5338
CCGCCAGGCGTTGAATCTCGAAGTCAGCCTGGATGGAGCGCCCCAGCTGTGGGTGGCGCAGATCGACCGCCCGCTCGGGAGCGCAGTGAAGCTGCGCATCTCGGCACGGGATGTTTCCCTTGCACGGACCCGTGCAACGCACACCAGCATCACCAATGTGCTGCCGGCCCGCGTCATCGACATAAGGCCAGACCCCGACCCCGCCCAGGTGCTGGTGCGCCTCGCCCTAGGCGACAGCACCCTGCTCTCGCGAATCACGCGCCGCTCGGCCGACCACCTGTCGCTGCGCTCGGGCGAGCCAATATTCGCGCAGATCAAATCGGTGGCCCTGATGGATCCATGATGGAAGCTTCTTAAGCGCAGACTCGGGTGAAGTGCCTGACGGGTCAAACGGCCGTCACAAAAGAGTCAGAATAGCGCTGTAATTTTGACCAGCTGAATCTGCCTCCATTTCCGTCTTCACCACGAGGGTCCGTTCATGCTCAAAAACAACAAGCGACTGCGCCGATGGATTGCCGTGTCTGTGGGCACCGCCTGCAGTGCCTCTCTGCACGCGGCTGTGGCCACCCTTCCTGGGCTGCAGATCGATCCGCTGTGGACCTACAGCGCCGGTGCCGAAGGCGGTGCCGAGATCGTCGCCGCCGACCCGATCAGTGGCCGGGTGTTTGTCACCAACAACGCAGCTGCTGGAGCCATTGATGTGCTTTCCTGGAGTACAGGCGCGTTCCTTGGCTCCATTGACGTCGGTGGCGCCCCCAACAGTGTGGCTGTGAAAAACGGCAAAGTCGCGGTCGCCGTCGAGGCACCCACAGTCACGGACCCGGGCTCAGTGGTGATGTTCGAAGCGAACACTTCACTTGCCGCACCTGTGACCCACAGCGTCACGGTTGGAGCGCTTCCCGACATGCTGACCTTCACCCCAGATGGCAGCCGAGTGGTGGTCGCCAATGAGGGCGAGCCCGACAACGGCGTAAACCCCGACGGTTCGGTCAGCATCATCGATATCACTGGTGGGCTTGGCAGTGCCTCGGTCTCGCACGCAAGCTTCACGTCGTTCAACGGCACCGAACTCACACTGAAAGCCGAGGGCGTGCGTCTGTTCGACGGCATCTCGGCAGCGGCCGACCTCGAACCCGAGTACGTGGCGGTCAGCCCGGACGGCAACACCGCCTATGTCAGCCTGCAGGAAGCCAATGCGCTAGCCATCGTTGACCTGACCAACCAGAACGTGACCGAGATCGTTCCTTTGGGCTTGAAGGACCACAGTGTTCCGGGACAAGGGATCGACGCCTCGGACAAGGATGGCGTCAACCAGGTCAATGTCTTCGAGCGCGTATTCGGCATGTACATGCCCGATGCCATCGACGCCTACGCGGTGGGTGGACAAACCTACCTGGTCACCGCCAATGAAGGTGACGCACGCAACGAAGACGAGCGCATCAAAGACCTCACCCTCGACCCAACGCTGTTTCCCGACACAAGCATCCAGGACGATGACCAGCTGGGTCGCCTCGAAGTCTCCACCGTCGATGGCGACATCGACGGCGACGGCGACTACGACCAGCTGCATGCCTACGGCGCACGTTCCTTCTCGATCTGGGACAGCACCGGCAACCTGGTCTGGGACAGCGGAGACATGATCGAACAAACCCTGATCAGCCAGTACCCCAGCCTGTGGGCCGCCGGCCGGGAAGACAACAAGGGTCCCGAGCCAGAGTCGGTCGAGTTGCTTGAGCTCAGTGGCCGCTGGCTTGCGTTCGTGGGCTTGGAGCGCGCCAACGCGGTGATGGTGTTCGACATCACTGACCCGACCGACGCCTTCTTCCTCGACCTCATCACCCAGTCAGGCGACATTTCTCCGGAAGGATTGCTGGCCATCGGCCCGACAGAAAGCGGAGACGGGTGGGCATACCTGCTGGTCGCAAACGAGGTCAGTGGCACCACCAGCGCATACCGGGTCTCGGCAGTCCCCCTGCCTGCCGGCGCGCCTTTGCTGCTCTCCGCACTGGCAGCATTCGGATGGATGCGCCGTCGCAATACCTGACCCAGCGGGCACTCTACGGCACCTTCGCAAGTGCCGTAGAGTGCGCTGCCGCCTGAACGGCACGGCGGTTTGAAATTCCTAGCCACAGGCGAGGGGCCCCCTGTGGTTTAATGGGCGAGACGACCGTCGAGCCACCTGATGTCGCCCATTTCCGCCACTCTCACCTTCTTGCTGTGTGCGCCCCTGATTGCCCTCGCCGGGGTGCGCATCGTTGCGCTGAGCGATCGACTGGCCGACCGCACCGGCCTCGGCGAAGCCTTGATCGGGGCGCTGTTGCTCGGCGGCACGACCTCGCTGTCCGGCTCGGTGCTCTCGGTCACCGCCAGCCTGCAAGGCGCCCCCGGCATCGCAATCTCCAATTGCCTCGGGGGCATTGCCGCGCAAACCGCATTTCTGGGTCTTGCGGACATTGCCTATCGCCGCGCGAACCTCGAGCACGCCGCCGCGTCAGCGGAAAACCTCACCCAAGGTACCCTGCTGCTCGTTCTTTTGGCACTGCCCGTGTTCGCCTACTCCATGCCTTCCGCAACCTGGGCCGGGATCCATTGGATCAGCCCCACGCTGCTGGGACTGTACCTGTTCGGGTTGCGGCTGATGTCCCATGCCCACCGCCAGCCCATGTGGCACCCGCACCGGACCGGCGACACCCGCGAGGATGTTCCCGATGTCCCACCGGCGCAGGAGAGGCTGTCCCGGCTTTGGCTTGGATTTGGTGGGTACGCAGTGCTTTTAAGCGCTTCAGGATTTGCGCTCTCGGAAGCCGCCCAAGTCCTGACTCTAGAGGCCGGACTCTCCCCCACACTCGTCGGCGGCTTGTTTACCGCGGTGACCACCTCACTGCCGGAATTGATCGTTGCCATCACGGCAGTGCGCCGCGGTGCACTCAACCTCGCGGTGGGCAATATCATCGGGGGCAACTGCTTTGACGTGTTGTTCCTCGCGTTTTCCGATGTCGCCTACCGCAGCGGGTCGCTCTACCATGCGATCGACCAGAACCAACTCGCTTTGCTGTCTCTCACCATGGTCATGACCGGCGTGCTGCTGCTGGGTCTGCTGCGCCGCGAACGCTATGGGTTCGCCAACATCGGTTTCGAGAGCACCCTGGTCTTGCTGCTGTACTGCGTTGGCTTTACCGCCATTCAACTGGCCTGAAAACCGGCGCCCGGGCGCCGGTGAAACCCGCCTGGAGCCGCGTTGTCAGAGAACAACCGAGTTACATCGAAATCAATTGGAATCGTCACATGGGGTCAACCGCTGCAACCCGAACCCGCCCACCACGTTCGAGCACCCGCCTGCTGCGCGCCACATGCACCTTGGTTGTCGCCCTGCAGGCCGCTGTTGGCACCCAGGCTGCGCCGTCCTCACCAGCCAACGGCCAGCCCTTCGATTTCAGTGCCCTGCAGAAGCGGGCCGAGTCGCTGGCGCAAAACCCGTACAAGGCCCCCGAAACCCCAGTTCCGGAAGTGCTGCGCCGCATCGACTTCGACACCCACCAAAGCATTCAGTTTGTTGACCGATGCACGCTCTGGCACAAAAAGCGAGACCGATTTCCCGTGCAGCTGTTTCACATGCACCAGCACGCCCCTCACCCGGTGCGCCTGGAGCGCCTCAGCAACGGCGCCGCTGAGCCGGTCCGGTACGACCCGGAGTGCTTCGACTTTGGCGACACGGGGCTGGCGGACCAGTTGCCGGAGGGCCTTGGTTACGCAGGGTTTCGCGTGCTT
>DHQM01000025.1:4035-4396 GCA_002408105.1 Gammaproteobacteria bacterium UBA5338
GTTTCGCGTGCTGCACCCACCGCCGATGACCACCGACTGGCTCGCCTACCAGGGTGCCAGCTACTTTCGTAGCGCCGGCCCTCTGGACCAGTACGGCCTCTCCGCCCGGGGCATTGCGGTTAACACCGCCCTGCCCCAAGGCGAGGAGTTTCCCCAGTTCACCCGTTTCTGGCTGGAGCAACCGGATGCCACCAACCGCTTCGTCGTCTATGCCCTCTTGGATGGACCGAGCCTTGCCGGTGCCTACCGCTTTGTCTGGCAGCGACCGGAAACCGGCCCCATCTCGGCCGAAGTCGACGCCGTGCTCTTTCCTCGCCAAGCCATTGACCGACTTGGCATCGCACCGCTGACGAGCATGTAC
>DHQM01000240.1 GCA_002408105.1 Gammaproteobacteria bacterium UBA5338
CATCAGCGGCGCCTTCGTGCGCGCACGCACCGAAATTCGCTATGGCCGGGTGCCCGAGCCACCGGCGGGTCCGTCCGGCCACTTGCTGTCCGTGCCACTGTTTCATGCCACCGGGTGCCACGGCATCCTCTGCAGCCACACCTTCGCCGGCAACAAGATCGTTACCATGTACAAATGGGACCCGGATGAGGCGATTCGGCTGATTGAACGGGAGCGGCTGGTGTCCTTCGGCGGCGTGCCGGCGATGGTCTGGCAGGTGCTTGAGTCTCCGGAGTTCGCCAAGCACGACCTGTCTTGCGTGACCAGCATCGGATATGGGGGCGCGCCCTCTGCACCGGAGCTGGTGACGCGCATCAAAGAGGCCTTTCCCCAGGTGAAGCCCAGCAATGGCTATGGACTCACGGAGACCTCTGCCCTCACCACATCCAATTCTGGCGAAGACTACGAAACTCACCCCTCCAGTGCGGGCTGTCCGGCTCCGGTTTCGGTGGTGAAGGTTGTCGGTGACGACGGCGAGGAAGTGCCGCGCGGCACCATTGGCGAAGTCTGGATCAAGGGCCCGCAGGTGGTGAAAGGCTATTGGCGCAAGCCCGAGGCCACCGCCGATTCCTTCACCCAGGGCTGGCTGCACACGGGAGACCTTGGCTACATGGATGAAGAGGGGTTTCTGTTCATTGCCGACCGGGCGAAGGACATGATCATCCGCGGGGGAGAAAACGTCTATTGCGTGGAAGTCGAGAGTGCGCTCTATAGCCATCCGGACGTGATGGACGCGGCTGTGGTGGGCGTTCCGCACCGGGTCCTCGGTGAGGAGGTCGGCGCCCTGGTTCAGATTCGCCCGGGCGGGGAGGTCTCCGAAGAGGCCCTCAAAGCGCACGTCAAGAGCCAACTTGCCGGCTTTAAGGTGCCCGTACGGATCGATATGCAGCGCGACCCGCTGCCCCGCAACGCCAACGGCAAGATCCTCAAGCCTGAAGTCAAGAAACTGATGGGCCTTTAACCGGCAAGGGCTGCTGCGCTGCGTTGCAGCTGCTGCAGGGACTGGTTTGGGTATCCGGCCTCCCGCATCAGGTGCAGCCAGCGCAGGGTTTTGAGTGCGTCGAACCAATTGTGTAGGTGGCGGGTGAAGGTCACCGGTCCGCGGCTGTTGGCGCGGGCATGCTGGATTGCTGCACCCACCCCCAGGTGCTCTAGGGCGCGGCTGGCTGAATCTCCGAGCCCCAGTGCGCCCAGCTCCACACCCTCGAGCCGAGGCAAGGCGTTGAGGCACATTCCCAGTTCCACAAACACCTGTGGATGCTCAAACACCGGAACGGTTTCTGGTTCTGGGTGGTCGAGCAGCGCACGCACGCTGGGTCCAGTGCCGAACGGCACCCGGTCGGACAACCGGGCGCGGATGCGAACCATGGGTTGGCCGGGGACGTTTGACTGTGCGAGGTCCACCACCGGTGCCACCTTCGCCAACTTGTTGAGCAGATAGAAGTCTTCTCCACCGGAGCGCTTGGGGAACCCCCGCACTTGGGCATAGGCCGGTGCTTGCACCGCCAGCGCGCTGCCGAGCGTTGGGAACGCGTAGAGCGATCCTGCGCGGCGCAGCCCGGCCACGTAGTGTCGCAAGCGCAGGTCCCACACCCGGGTTGCGCGGCCGACGGGGTCGTCGCCGCAGAGGTGCTCGAACGGGAAGACCAACGCCGCGGCTGCCGGCCCTTGCGCTTGGCTTGGTGCGAAGTGGTCTTGGTGCAGGGCACAATCGGCGTCGGTGCAGTGAATCCAGTGGCTGCGCACCATGCCAAGATGGATGCACGCTAGGCTGAGGTCTGTCCCAATCTTGCGGGCCAAGCCCACGCCCTCGCGCGTAGGAATCGGCTCGGAGCAAAAGCGATCCACAACCAACACCGCGCTCGGTGTGTCCGTGATCTGGTGCAATGCAAACCGGCCTCGCGACCAGAGCAGAGGGCCCATCGACCCGGCGGCTGCGAGCAGCGCCCGGTTGGCCGGATGCGGATTCGGTTCGTGCTCGGGCTGGTTGATCACCAGCACCAGCAGGGTCGAATTCTGCTCCAGCAGTGCACGCAACTGGCTGAGGCTCGCTGCGGATTCTCGGTAGGCAGGCAACACCAGGGTCTGCTCGTATGCCGCGGCTGGCAGTTCCGACTGGGCCGCGAGCAGGCCTCGAGCTTCCGGCTCGGCGTACCCTGTGAGGTACTGCTCGATCACCCGGCCTGCGCCGTCGCCCCTCATCAATGCAGTGCGGCCCGGATCGGCAGTTCGCGGATCAACCTGGCCTCAACCTCGAGCAGATCCTGGGTGCGCCTTGTCACCAAATCGACTGGAAAGTGGGCCACAGCCAGTTGCGTGAACAGGCTGTGGTGGCGCGCCTCTGACCTGCTGATCGCTAGGTAAAACGACCGCAACCGGCCCTCGGGCAGTGCGCCAGCTACGAGCGTGAACCGCTCGGCACCCCGTGCCTCGATCACCCCGGCGACCAGCAGCCTGTCCAAAAAATAGGCGGATTGGCCGGTGCGCACCTCTTCGCGCAGTGCATTGACGTAGGGGTCCTTGACGTCCTTTGAGAGCTGCAGACCACGTGCAACGAGCCAGCGCACAACGTCGCGAAAATGGCTCAACTCCTCCAAGGCCAGGTCCACCATGGCGGTGACAATTTCGGGTTTGTCGGGATAGTGGTGGGCCATGGACAGGGCCATGCCAGAAGCCTTTTTTTCCGCATTGGCGTGGTCAATCAAGAATGCGTCAAAGTCCGCCAGTACTGCTTCGGTCCAGTCGGGGTGGGTGGAGGCCAAGAGTTGAATTTCGGTCATGGGGACTGCGCGCCTTGCTCGGTAGATTGGGGCCTTGGTGCTTTGAGCGCATCATTGTGGCGATCCGGAATTCTGGTGCAAGCCCGTCGCGGGGCGTAGCCGACCAAAAAAGTGGGTTTTTGCTTCCTCCAAATGATCCCGCTAAGCTCGCCGTCAAATGATGGGCGGTGGCGCACAAAGGGGGCTGCATGGGAACCATTTCGCCGGGGCAGGTCGACGTGTTGATGCCAGGCTTGAGGCGCTTGACTGCGCCCAATGCAGGCATGATGACGGGGCCGGGTACCAACAGCTACCTGATTGGCACATCCGAGGTGGCGGTGATCGATCCGGGCCCCGCAATTGATTCGCACATTGATGCGCTGGTTGCAGCCGCGCCGGGCCCGATTCGCTGGATTCTCTGTACCCACACCCACCACGACCACTCGCCGGCTGCCTCTCTTCTCGCTGAGCGCACCGGCGCCAAGCTCTATGGCATGCCGGCCCCAGAGCACGGCATGCAAGACAAAACGTTCAAGCCGCATTTCATCCTGATTGACGGAGACAGTGTTTCGGGACCGGATTTTGAACTCGAAGCCATTCACACCCCAGGCCATGCGTCCAACCACCTTTGTTACCTGTGGCGCGAGACAGGCATCCTGTTTACCGGCGACCACATCATGGCGGGGTCAACCGTTGTGATTGGCCCGCCAGACGGCAACATGTATCAGTACCTGAAGTCGCTCGAGAAACTGAAGTCTCATCCCCTTGAACAACTGGCTCCAGCGCACGGCGAGCTTCTACCACAGCCAATGGCCGTGATCGATTGGCTGATTGGTCACCGGCTTAAACGCGAGGCCAAAGTGCTGGAGCGACTGGGGCAGGTTGATGAAGCGGACCTCCACACGCTCGTTCGTTCTGTGTATGACGACGTTCAACCGGTTCTGCATCCGGTTGCTGAACGCTCCTTGCTTGCGCACTTGGAAAAGCTCGAGCAAGAGGGCCATGTGTTGCGGATCGACGAGCGGTGGCAGGTGGGCCGGGCCGGTAGAGGTCGAGCCTGACCGGTGTGGTTTGTCCTGGGGTGCTGCTAGCTGGGGACAAACAGGTTGAGCCCGTCGCGCTGTGATACAGCGCCAGTGGCGCCGAGGAACTCGTTGGCACAGATTTGCTCCAACATCGGCACGTCGCCTGGCGTGACCGCGATGAATCGCTGGCCATTGGCTGTGCGGCCGATCACGATCCCTCTGTGTGGCGCCCCGTCACGGCCAAAGAGCACCGTGTAGGTTTCCACGTTTCCGGCTCCAGTTGGCTGCGCCACGACTTCTGGCCCAGGCTCTGCGTCAACCGCGGCCTGGTCTGTGTTGGGGGCGGTGCGTTCCCAGTTGTCCGGAACTGGGTTCGTGCTGTAGACGCCAGCGGAGTGCTTGGTGATGTACCAGCCGTTTCCGGTCACCAATCCGAAGCTTCCCGGGTGCTCGCGGACCTTGTCGAGCATGGTCGCGATGGAGTGCATCACGTAGTTGTTGCCTGGGCCGCCAAAGTAGGGCAGCCCGCCGGTGACGGTCAGCGGACGTGGGTCGTCCGGCGGAATACCGAACATGTTGCGACCGATTTCGACCGCTGACGGAAAGCAGCTGTACAGATCGATGAAGTCAATGTCGTTGATGTCGATGTTCGCCATTCCCAGGGTGCTGCTGGCGACCCGGCGAATGGCCGGTGAACTGTGGTAGTTCACCCGGTCCAGCACGTTCCAGTGGTCGTTGCAGTCTCCACAGCCATGGAGATAAACCTTCCGGTTCTGGGCCACTCCGTGCTGCTGCGCGAATGCCTCCGAGCACAGCAACACCGCCGCGCTCTGGTTGACGTTGATCATGGCATTCATGAACTTGGTGTACGGAAAGCCCACGTAGCGGTTGGTCGAAGTGGCTGTGGCAATTTCTTCGGCCGTGCGCACTGTGCGGAACCAGGCACATGGATGCTCCGCCGCAACCTCGGTGAACGGCGCGCAGAGCTCGCCGAGGGCAGCTTGATGCTCCCGCAGAGAGCGCCCGCAATGACCTCGAATCGCCTGCTCGAACAGTGGGTAGGTGTTGACTGGAGGCGCCAGTCCGTGAGCTTCTTCCTGGGCCGAAACCGACGGGCGCTCGGGAAAGAGCAGTTGCACCGGCGTTTGTGTCGGTACCGTCCAGTCCAGATCAATACCGGCCTTGGCCGCTCGGGTGAGGGCATCGAGGGCTTCAACGCCCGCGAGCAGGACGAATTCAACTTCGCCGCGAGCAATTTGCTCGCAAACGCGGTTCACCAACCACTGCGGGCTGTTGCCTCCAGTGGAGCAGTGCCAGGTCTTGGCGTGCTTGGAGGCCAGGGCATTCGCCAGGGCTTCCGGCGGGTTTTCAGTCGGGTCGGACACGCTCTTGGTCGTGATAACCAGGTCAAGCTGCGCCAGGACGGCGGGATCCAACCCTGCATTGATGGCGGCAAGGTGCGCAGCTTCGCGCATCATCTGTTGGGGGCTGCTCGCCTCTCGCGGGTCGATGTCCTGTTCTTTGTACTGGCCACCGCCGATGAGTAAGGGGGTGTTCGGAGTCGACATGTTGGCTCCCTGTTGTTGTGTAGAGCGCCGATAAGAATCGGTGATCGGCTGGCAATCCTCAAGTCGGGTTCATCTGGAGCGCTGCCTGGGTGGTGGTATGCTGGCCGAAAAAAGGAGCACCCATGTCGACGCCGATCCAATATCCGCGGATATTCCAGCCTCTTGACCTTGGATTCACCCAACTGCCCAACCGGATCGTGATGGGTTCGATGCACACTGGCCTGGAGGAGCACCCGGATGGGTTTCGCCGCATGGCAGCCTACTTCGCTGAGCGTGCGCGCGGCGAGGCCGGCCTGCTCATCACAGGCGGAATTGCTCCGCACCCCTCGTCGACGGTTCCCTCGGGCGCTCGCCTCACCACCGAATCGGAGGCTGAGCCGCACCGGCAGATTACCGAGGCCGTGCACCGCGAGGGCGGAAAAATCTGTGTGCAATTGCTGCACACAGGGCGCTACGCTCCGACGTCCGATCAAGTGGCGCCATCTGCGGTGCAGGCGCCCATCAACCCATTCCTGCCGCGGGCCTTGGAAACCCACGAAGTGGACGAACAGGTGCAGGCGTTTGCTCGGGCGGCAGGGCTGGCCCAGCAAGCGGGGTACGATGGAGTCGAAATCATGGGGTCCGAGGGGTACCTCATCAATCAGTTCACCGCCCGCCGGACCAACCACCGCGATGATGCCTGGGGCGGCTCGTTTGCACACCGCATGCGGTTCCCCGTTGAGGTCGTCCGGCGGGTGCGCGAACGCGTGGGTCCGAATTTCATCATTGTGTTCAGGCACTCGGTGCTTGATCTGGTGGAAGGCGGCAACAGCTTCGATGAGGTCGCGCAGATTGCCCAGGCTGTGGAACGGGCCGGGGCGACACTCCTGAACACTGGCATTGGCTGGCACGAGGCACGCATTCCGACGATTGCCACCATGGTGCCGCGGGCTGGGTTCACATGGGCAACCGCGAAGCTGCGTGAAGCCGTGACGATCCCGGTGATTGCTTCCAATCGAATCAACATGCCCGATGTGGCCGAAGCAGTTCTCGCCCGAGGGGATGCCGACCTGGTATCGATGGCCCGGCCCTTTTTGGCCGACAGCGACTGGGTGACAAAGGCACGCACCGGCAGGGTGGACGAGATCAACACCTGCATCGCTTGCAACCAAGCCTGTCTCGACCACACCTTTACTGGCCGGTTGAACAGCTGCCTGGTGAACCCCAGAGCCTGCGCCGAAACGGAATTGAATTACCCGCCCACCCGCCATTCAAGGCGAATCGCAGTGGTGGGCGCGGGGCCTGCTGGGCTGACCTGCGCCACTTTGGCTGCCGACCGGGGGCATCAGGTCGTACTGATCGAGGCGTCTGCCGAAGTGGGGGGACAGCTGAACCTCGCCAAGCGAATCCCGGGCAAGGAAGAGTTCCATGAGACCCTGAGGTATTACCGCCGCCGGTTGGAGGTCACCGGGGTCGAGGTGCGCTTGAACACCCAAGCGGCAGCCGAGGACCTGATTCGTGACGGTTTTGATGCGGTGGTGGTGGCCACAGGTGTCCAGCCGCGTTCCCCGGGCATCGGTGGGCTGGACCATCCGAAAGTGGTGGGGTACATCGAAGCCATTCGAAATCCCGAACGCATCGGCGGCCGCGTTGCCGTGATGGGGGCCGGTGGCATCGGCTTCGATGTGGCCGACCTGCTCTCACACGCGGGTCCAGCGACCAGCTTGGATCCGGTGGCCTTTGCCGAGGAGTGGGGCATCGACCAAACCCTGGGTGCCCGAGGCGGGATCGAGGGGATGACCCCGCGCTTCGCGCCCTCACCGCGGGAGGTCTGGCTGCTGCAACGCAAGGACGCGAAGTTCGGCGCCAGCCTTGGCAAGACCACCGGGTGGATTCATCGGATGAACCTCGGCAAACGCGGCGTGCGGATGCTGGCTGGAGTTGAGTACCTGCGGGTGGATGACGATGGGCTGTGGCTGAAATCCGAGCGCGGCGAGTCTTGCCTGGCCGTGGATCAGGTCGTCGTTTGTGCGGGCCAGGAACCCATGGACCTGTGCTCCGCAGCACTGCGCGAGGCGGGCATTGAAACCCACGTGATCGGAGGCGCTGAGCGGGCCAGTGAACTCGACGCCAAGCGCGCGATTCGCCAGGGTGCAGAACTGGCTGCACGTTTATAGCGGAATGAAACCGAGAGGAATGCAGCGATGAATCGACTCAAGGACAAGGTGGCACTGGTGACCGGTGGTGGTTCGGGTCTCGGTCGTGCGCAAGCCATTTGCATGGCCGAGGAGGGCGCCCGCGTGGTGGTGACCGATGTCAACGATGCAGGTGGCGAGCAGACGTTGGCCCAGGTTCAAGCCGCCGGTGGCCAGGCCCGTTACCTGCACCAGGATGTGCGCGACGAAGACCGTTGGCAACAGGTCATCGAGGACACCCTCAGCCACTGGGGGCACCTTGATGTGGTGGTGAACAACGCCGGGATTGGAGTGGGGGGCACCGTCGAAGACACCAGCCTGGAGAACTGGCGCCACCTGATGGGCATCAACCTCGATGCAGTGTTTCTCGGCACCAAACATGGGATCCGCGCGATGAAGGCCACTGGCGGCGGGTCGATTATCAATCTTTCGTCGATCGAGGGCTTGGTGGGGGACCCGAATCTGGCGGCCTACAACGCCAGCAAGGGCGGGGTGCGCCTGCTCACCAAGTCGGCGGCGCTGCACTGCGCCAAGGCCGGCTACGGGATTCGCGTCAACTCGGTACACCCAGGCTACATCGAAACCCCGATGGTCACCAAAGCCATGGCCGGAGACAATGGGGACCTGGTGCGTGCCCACCTGGAATCGCTGCACCCGCTTGGCCGCCTCGGTCAGCCCAACGAAATCGCCTGGGGCGTGGTGTTCCTGGCGTCGGATGAGTCCGGTTTTATGACGGGCTCAGAACTGGTGATTGACGGCGGCTACACCGCACAGTAAACCGCGGCCACTGTGCGGTCTGCGCCCTCCAGGTTAAAGCGCGTCGGTGTAGCGGTCGATCGACTGCAGGACTTCTTTGCGGGCTTCTGCACTGTCTCCCCAGCCATCGATACGGACCCACTTCCCGGTTTCTAGGTCCTTGTAGTGGGAGAAGAAATGCTGGATCTGGGCGACCAGCTGGGGTGGCAGGTCGTCCACCTCTTGAACCTGATCGTAGATCGGGGTCAGCTTTGGCACGGGGACCGCGAGGAGTTTGGCATCCTCTCCTGACTCATCGGTCATCTTGAGTACGCCCACAGCACGGGCGCGGATGACCGAACCGGTCAGCAGCGCATGTGGAGTGACAACCAGGACGTCCAGAGGGTCGCCATCGCCGCAAAGGGTTTGTGGGATGTACCCGTAGTTGCACGGGTAGAACATTGGGGCGGATAGAAATCGATCCACGAACAATGCGGCGGTGAGTTTGTCGACCTCGTATTTTACCGGGTCGCTGTGGGCGGGAATTTCAATGACGACGTTGAACTCGTCGGGCACCTTGGCGCCAGACGGAATGCTGCTGAGACTCATGAACCAATGAATCCTGGGCTGGTGAAATGGGAACGCGAGGGCGCGGTCCGTCGCGGGCCAAATTATAACCGAAGCTGGGTGAATTGGCGCGCTATGGCGCGGGAATGTGGTGCGGTCGGCTGATTGCAAATTGGCCATGAACTCGTACCATAGGCGCGTCAACCGGCAGTGGTCGCCGTGCGTGTCGGTTGAGACCGCGCATGCTTGCGCGCAATAACAACAATACCAATCCAGTGGTCGTTCTGTTTGCACGGTGAGCCGATCTCAGTCGGCGGTCAGTCTTCACTCGAAAGCGCGTTCCTGCCCTGCGGCCGGTCGCCGCGGCAAATGCAACCCACGATCGATTTGGGGAGAGCCATGGAGAGTTTGACCTACCTACCACCCGTCGCCGGCGCCTTGGGCCTGGTCACTGCCTTCGTTGTCTACCGCATGGTCCTACGTTTCGCGGAGGGCACCGATGCAGTGAAGCAGATCGCCGACCAGATCCACCTGGGGGCCATGGTGTTCATGCGCCGCGAATACCAGATGCTCGGGATCTTCGCTGCAATCCTGCTGGTGCTGTTGGCGGTGTTTCTGCCGTGGCAAACGGCCTTGGCATTCGCGGTGGGAGCCATTTCCTCGGCCCTCGCCGGGTACATGGGGATGTACGCGGCCACCCGAGCCAACGTGCGCACCACGACCGCTGCGCACACCGCGGGCGCTCCGGCGGCCCTCAGCGTCGCGTTTTTCGGCGGATCGGTGATGGGCCTTTGTGTGGCCTCGTTGGGCTTGATCGGCCTCGGGTCGCTGTACTGGCTCTTCGGGGGGGACCCCGAAACCGCCCACATGATCCACGGCTTTGGCATGGGGGCATCGTCGGTGGCGCTGTTCTCCCGGGTTGGGGGCGGGATTTATACCAAGAGTGCAGACGTCGGCGCTGACCTTGTCGGCAAGGTCGAGGCGGGCATCCCCGAGGACGACCCGCGCAACCCCGGGGTCATCGCTGACAACGTTGGCGACAACGTGGGCGACGTGGCCGGAATGGGCTCGGACATTTTTGAGTCCTACTGTGGGTCCATGATCGCGTCCATTGCCATTGCCTCGACCATGGCGGTCGGGTGGATTGAGCAGATTGCACCGGATGGAGGCAGGGCGGGCCTGATGTTCCTGCCGTTGGCTTTGGCGTCTGCGGGTCTGGTGTGTTCCGTGCTGGGGATCGTCGCGGTGCGCCTGATGGCGAGCCGCAGCCCCGAGGTGGCCTTGCGCAGCGGGACCATCTCGGCGGCGGTGCTGTTTGTCGTAGCGGCCTACTTTCTCATTGATGCGGCGGGCATCACCAGCGCGGTCTGGTGGGCGGTGGTCGCCGGTGCGCTCGGTGGCATGGTGATTGGCCTGGTCACCGAGTACTACACCTCCGGCAAGCCCGTGGAGTTGATCGCGAAGTCCGGCGAGACGGGAACGGCGACGGTGATGATCTCGGGCCTTGCAGTGGGCATGCAGTCGGTTGTGATCCCGCTCCTGACCATATGCGCCATCATTTTCACGTCGACCCAGTTTGCCGGCCTCTACGGTGTCGGCATCGCCGCGGTTGGGATGTTGGCAACCGTGGGAATCACCATGGCCATCGATGCCTATGGGCCGGTTGCCGACAACGCCGGCGGCATCGCAGAAATGGCCGGGCTTGGTCCTGAAACACGAAAAATCACCGACTCGCTGGACGAACTCGGCAACACGACAGCAGCCATCGGAAAGGGGTTTGCGATCGGCGCTGCGGCTCTGGCAGCGCTCGCCATCATTGCCGCGTTCGTGGAAACCGTGTCGCACCATGTAGAGGGCTTCGTCCTGCACCTTGGCGACCCGCTGGTGCTGGTGGGGCTGTTCATTGGGGGTGTGATTCCGTTTGCGATCGCATCAATCACCATGACGGCTGTGGGTGACGCGGCCATGGAAATGATCGTGGAGATTCGGCGCCAATTTCGTGAAATACCGGGCTTGCTGCAGGGCGAAGCGCAGCCGGATACGGCCCGCTGTGTGGACATTGCAACCACTGCCGCACTAAAGAAAATGGTGTTGCCGGGCACCATAGCGGTGGTCATGCCGCCGTTGGTTGGGTTCACCCTTGGTCCCCAGGCGCTTGGCGGCATGCTGGGTGGTGGCTTGCTTGGTTGCGTGCTGCTGGCGCTGATGATGGCCAATGCCGGTGGCGCGTGGGACAACGCCAAAAAGTACGTGGAGCGGGGCAACCTTGGCGGCAAAGGTTCCGAAGTGCATGCTGCCACTGTGGTGGGCGACACCGTGGGTGACCCCTTCAAGGACACCTCAGGCCCGTCGATGAACATCCTGATCAACGTGATGGCGATCGTCAGCCTGGTGATCGCGCCTTTGCTCTAGGTCCCTCGGTTCGAGCGGGCCGGTTTTACCGGGCCGCTCGACATCATGGTTCGATCAAGCGCAGGGACAGGTCGATGGACTGAAGGTCCTTGGTGAGGGTGCCGATGGAGATGCAGTCCACGCCAGTTGCTGCAACCCGCACCACATCGGCATCGTTCAACCCACCTGATGCCTCCAGCTCGGTCCGTCCGGCGGTGCGTTGCACCGCCAGGGCCATGGTCTCAAGCGAGAAGTTGTCGAGCATGATGCGGTCGCACTGTGCGGCGATCGCTTCCTCAAGTTGCTCTAGAGACTCGATCTCCACCTCAACCGGCGTGCTGGGCGAGATCGTGCGGGCGCGGCTCACCGCCTGGGCGATGCCGCCGGCTGCCAGGATGTGGTTTTCCTTGATCAGAAACGCATCGTAGAGGCCAAGGCGGTGGTTGTGGCACCCGCCCACCCGAACCGCGTACTTCTGCGCCAGTCGCAACCCCGGGAGGGTTTTGCGGGTATCAAGGATGCGCACAGGGCTCCCTGCGACAAGATTGGCGAAGTGGCGGGCGCGCGTTGCGGTGCCTGACAGGGTCTGCAGAAAGTTCAACGCAGCCCGCTCGCCGCTGAGCAGCGCTCGGGCAGGGCCTTCGATCTCGCCCACCAGGCTGTCAGGGGTGACCTGATCGCCGTCTTGCACCACCCACCTCGCCGACACCGCATTGTCCAGTTTCTTGAAGCACTGTTCGGCCCAGGCCAGGCCGCAGATGGTGGCGGACTGCCGGCAGATCAGCCGCGCTTTGGTGTGCGCGTCGGCATCGACCAGCTGCGCTGTGAGGTCACCGCCGCCGAGGTCTTCAGCCAGTGCGGCTTGCACGTTCGCCTCGATCGCCGCAGTCATCTCATTGTCGGTCATGGTTCAGGGCCCGAATGCGCCTAGGGGTGCGGGAGTATACCGGTCCGGGCGCGACGCTGAAATTGGCGTGATCCGGTTAACGGTTTGCCGATTGGTTGGCACCTTGCGCCCCCGCACAGTGCCTATACTCATGGGGCATTCATGCCTTTATTGTGTGACCGAAATTCGGAGCATCGTGCACTTTGAATCCGCGCGCGGCGCGCGAGCCATGCGGAGCTGTCGATGAAAACCCAGTCCAACATTCACCCGCTACGAATGAGTTCTCCCAGTCGTACGCCAGCCACCGCCACTGTTCCCGCCCTGTTGGGGCGCATGGCGGACCGCTTTATCGGAGAACTCGTCGGGTGGGTTCGCAGCCTGAACGATTGCGCAGATGACGCCCTGTTCGAGTTGGCGGACCGCTCGGCCTCAAACCAAGAGCAGAACTCGTTTTTCGAGGCCATGCGTGAAGTGCGGCTGAAGCGCAAACCCATGGAGGACAGCTACGGCCAGTGCCTTCACCAAAACCTGGCGGCATGGCTCTCGGCGGCGCGCAGCGCGGATGCGAACGCAGGACCTGACAGTCAAGAGCGTCTCGCGTTGGTGGACAATGATGAGCTGGAAGAGCGGGTGGCGGTTGACCTCATGTGCAAGCGGGCAGAGGACCAATTTGCGCCTGCACTGGAGCACTTCGCGCTGCGCCTCGCCCAACTCGCGCCGGCGGCATCGAGCGCAGACCATCCCTTTGCGCCGCGAAGTGTTGCCGAGGCCTATCTGAGCTGTGCGCGGCTTTTTGATATCGACATCAAAGCCCAGCTGGTGTTGCTTAAGCTGTTCGAACGACAGGTGGTTCAGCGGCTCGGGGTCCTTTACGCTGAGTGCAACCAACTGCTTGTTGATTCGGGCATTTTGCCAGACCTGAAAGGTCAGCCAGTGCGCGGTCGCCAGAAGGAGGTCCCCGTGGCTGATGAGCCCGCTCAGATGCAGTCTGCAGGGTTGCACCATGTCAATTCAGGTGACCCCACTTCTGTGCTGCTTGAATCCTTGCACGAACTGCTCCTCAAGAAACGCGGAGAAGAAACCCAGCAACAGGCTTCTGCCACTGCACCCGTGACCTTGGATGACCTGTTGCGTGGCCTGGGTCGTTTGGAGGCGCGACGCCCAGCGGGAATGGCGATTGCGCAGGACAGCGGAGCGCAGGATGTGCTTGCGACCCTGCAGGGTCTGGTGGGTGGCGAGGGCTCTGGATCGATCGCGAGCGCACACCAGGATGTGATTGAACTGATTTCGTTGTTGTTCAAATACATCGTCAACGACCGCGGCATTGGTGGTCCGGCGCGCACCTTGTTTTCCCGTCTGCAATTGCCGTTGATCCGGCTGGCCTTGCAGGACCGCAGTTTTCTGAGCGAGCGGTCGCATCCCGCACGGCGTCTGCTCGATGAGATGGCGTCCATGTCCGTTGGCCTCTATGACACGGCAGCAGGTGGTGAGGACCAGGTATACCGCAAGATGCAGCAGGTGGTTGCCCGTGTGCAGAATGAGTTCGACCGGGACACCACCATCTTTGAAGACTTGTGGACTGATTTCGAGCGCTTTTCGCAGAAGGAGCGCCGGCGTGCTGAGGTTGCAGAGCAGCGCCTACGCGACGCCGAGGATGGGCGGGCTCGTTCCGAGAAGGCGCAGCGTCTTGCCCATGAAGCGGTGCAGGCGGCAGTGGCAAGCCAAACCATTCCAGCATTCGTGGATTCCTTTCTCGAGCAGCACTGGTCCCGCTACCTGTTCCTGGTTGCACTGCGCCATGGAGAGCACAGCGATGAGTGGCGCAATGCCTCAGCAGTGGTGACGCAGCTGCTGGATAGCCTGGTGCCATCACGCACCCCGGAGCAGCGGCGCGAATTGCTGGCCACTTTGCCTCACCTGCTGCGCAGCTTGCGCCATGGGCTGCAGCAAATCTCTGCAGACCCCTTTCAAAGCAACCGTTTTTTCACCGAGCTGGAGCGTACCCACCTGCGCTTGAGTGAGTTGCCGCCGATCCAGGGGGTGCCCGATACAGAGGTTGCGGAGATGGCGCGCGCGCGTGAGGTGCCACGCCACGAGGACGTGCAGCCACCACCCGTACCGGTTGGAGAAAGCGCACAGCCGGCACCGTCCGATGTCGTCCAGCCGGCGCCAGACTCATCGCCACAGGCACCTGTGCCGACCGCTCAGCTGCAGGCAGAATCTGCTCCGATGGTCCCGGACTTGAGCCTGGATCTAGATGTGAATCTGGACCCTGAAGCGGACCCGAGCGCCGCTGCCGCGGGTTCACTTGCAACGCGCGGGGAGCCGACGGGTGGACCGGAGCTGACCTCAGGCGACAGACCGCTGTTTGCTCCGACCGAAGAGCCCTTGCCCAGCCTGGGGGTGGGCACCTGGATCGAGTTGCAGCAAGGTGACCAGCGGCTGCGCTGCAAACTGGCGGCCCACCTGAGTGAGGTCGACAAGTACATTTTTGTGAACCGTGTGGGCATGAAAGTCGCAGAATACAGCCATGGCGCCCTTGCCGAAGCCCATGCAGAAGGGCGGTTGCGGGTGATGAGCGATACCCTCATGTTCGACCGTGCCCTCAGCGCGGTCATCAGCGATCTGCGCGCCGAGGAGGACGAGTAGCCCGCGACACGCCCGGCCACGCTGGACAATGAAGCAGCGGTTGCGCACACTCGTTAAAGGCACGTGCCGTCGCAGATGGTTGTCGAACAGGGAGCCCCCGTGACGAACGGGTGCCTGCGCGCTTGGCAGTGTGTGGCCCAGGTATGAGGTCGATGGTTCATGGGGCGGGTGGTTGAACATTGGTGGTCAGAAGCGACCGCCGTACCAAGCCCAAACCAGGATTCGCGGCCACCGGCCAGCGCCCCGCGGTTGATCGTTATTCACTGTATTAGCTTGCCGCCTGGCGTGTTCGGCGGCCCTCAAATCGACGCCCTGTTCTGCAACTGCTTGGATCCCTCCGAGCACCCTACCTTTGCCGATTTGGACCAACTGCGGGTCTCTGCCCATGCATTGGTCCGCCGCGATGGCCGCGTGCACCAATATGTCGCGTTCGATCGACGTGCATGGCACGCAGGAAGCTCGAGCTATCGAGGCAAGGCCGCATGCAATGACTATTCAATCGGCATCGAACTGGAAGGGCTCGCCCCCGGCGGCTACACACCTGTTCAGTACGCCCATCTGACCGCTTTGGTGGCCGATTTGATGGCGGCCTACCCGTCACTGACCCCGGCGGCCATCGTGGGCCACCAGCACATCGCACCGGTTCGCAAAACCGATCCTGGTCCCGCATTTGATTGGCGGCACCTGCGCCGGCTGCTGGCACGGCGACTGGATGTTTCTCCCTCGCGGGTGGCAGAGTTGAACTGTGCTTGACAGCCGGTTGTGGTTGGTAGTGGATTGGGCTCAGTATTGCGCTGAAGCGCCCTTGTCCGATTGGGAGGATTGATGAAGCTGCTTGCGATACTGATTGCCCTGTGCGTCGCCTATCTCTTTGACTTCCGTGGGCGGTGGCTGCGCGACCATTGGTTCGACCGGTACTGTGACTGGATTCGGTCACGTTCGTTTTTCGATCCGAAATCGCAGGCTCGCACCCTGCTGTTCGAGGTGGGTGCGCCGGTTCTGGTGTTCGGCATCCTGCTGTGTTGGCTCGGCGACTGGCTGTTCGGATTGGTGGGTCTGGTCATGCACGTTGCGGTGCTGTTGTTCGCCCTGGATCGGCGCGACCTCAGTACCGACCTGGCCCTGTTCCGGGCCGCAGCGGCGCGCGAGGATCTGCAGGCGGCGCTGCATGTCGCAGAACAAAGCGGGCTTGTGGTTCCAGGTCAGCCAGTGCAAAGCCGGGCTGATTTGTCCCAAGCGGTGGTATCGAGGGTCTTGGCCCGACGCCTGGAGTGTGGCTTCAGCGTGTTGTTCTGGTACCTGGTGCTGGGCCCAGTGGCGGCGCTGGCGGTGGTTCTTCTCCGCCTGGTGCGCGAGCGCAGCCCAACTGCGGCTGATTTTGACCTGGGTGGTCAGTTGATGGGCTTCATTCACTGGCTGCCAGCACGGGTGCTGGCGTTCACTTTCTGTCTGGTGGGGGATTTCAGCGCAACGGCACCGGTTGCGGTCGCCTCCGTCCGCAACCCGTCGATGCCACCGGTGGACGTGCTCGGCAGCGCTGCGGCTGCATCCTGTCCAGCGCTTGCTGTGCCCACCGCCGCTGATGCCGCGGACAGCGAGATGGGGGAGCAGGCCGCGCAAGTCGAGCGCCAGCTCGACGCGGTTGTGGGGTTGCTGAACCGTTCATTGGTGCTCTGGCTCGGGTCTCTCGCTTTGTGGACGCTGTTTGCTGGGGCCGGCTGATCCAGTGAGTGCGGTTGCATGCAGGTGGTGTCCAAGCGTGCGCCGCGCACTGTGGCGAGCCACTTGGACGCTGTGCCTGTGGACTGTTGCCCTACAGGGTGCTGGTGCGGCGATTCAAGTCACCGATGACACTGGCAGGGTGGTCGCGCTTCCACGGCCTGCCGAGCGTGTGGTCAGCCTCGCTCCCCACATCACGGAACTGGTGTTCGCGGTTGGCGCCGGTGACCGGTTGGTCGGGACCGTCCGCTTTGCTGACCACCCCCCCGCAGCCCGGGAGATCCCCCGCCTGGGCGATGCCTTTATGTTGAACTTTGAGGCGCTGGTTGCCTTGCAGCCGGACCTGGTGCTGCTGTGGCATTCCGGCACCCCCTTGCGGTTTCAGGCCCGCCTGGAGGCCCTCGGCGTCGCGCTCTACCGCAGCGAGCCGAGCGACCTGCGCGGCATTGCCGATGCAATGCGCAGCGTCTCACAGCTGCTTGGCACGCAACTGCACGGGGAGGCTGCGGCCGCTGAATTCTTGCAGCGCCTGGAAGCGCTGCGCCAACCCGAAGATGCGGGTGACGGAGTGGATGTCTTCATTCAAATCAGCGCCCAGCCCCGCTATACCGTGAACAACCGCCATTTGATCGGGCAGGCGCTGCGCTGGTGCGGCGGTCGCAATGTTTTCGGAAACACGAAAAACTCGGTGTTTCCGGTAAGCGCCGCGGCGGTGGTCGCGCTTGACCCTGGAGTGATCGTGTTGATGGCGGCGGGGGAACTGGAATTCAATCGCATGCGTGCGGACTGGACGCGGTTCGAGGGCCTTCGTGCAGTCCGCACACAACGCCTGTATCCGGCGTCTGCTGACTTGCTTTCGCGGCCGGCACCACGGATCGTAGAGGGCATTGCCGAGCTGTGCGACCGCTTGGAGCAGGCGCGCCGATGAGAATAGGCATTGATCTCGGGGGTACCAAGATCGAGGCGATCGCCCTGGATGCCCAAGGGCGCACGCTGACACGCAGACGGGTGTCCACGCCCCACAGCGGCTACGGGGACACTTTGGACGCCATCGTCGGGTTGGTCGGATCCGTTGAACAGGAGTTGGTGACCAAGGGCTCGGTCGGCATCGGTACCCCGGGCGCGGTCTCTCGGGTTACCGGTCGCATCAAAAACAGCAACTCGACCTGTCTGAATGGCCAACCGTTGCGCGAAGACCTTGAAGCGCGCTTGGACCGCCCGGTCCGCCTCGCGAACGATGCGGACTGTTTTGCACTTTCTGAGGCGATGGATGGTGCCGGCAAAGGTGCCCGCACCGTCTGGGGTGTGATTCTGGGTACCGGTGCCGGTAGCGGCGTGGTGGTGGAGGGAAAGCTGCTGCGGGGGTGCAATGCCATTGCCGGCGAATGGGGGCACAACCCACTGTACTATGGTCAAGCAGGTGAGACGTGGCAAAACCTTGAGGGCGCCGAGAAGCCACCCCGGCCCCTTCTTTGCGGCAACGGCGAGCGGCTGTGCAATTGTGGGCGGCTAAATTGTGTGGAGACCTATGTTTCGGGGACAGGTCTTGAGATGACCTGGGAGCAGGCCACGGGTCAGCGAGCCAGCGGGCTGCATATTGCCGCCGAAGACCGTGCAGGCAACCCCAACGCAGCCGCTGTGTTGGCTCGTTACGAATCGCACTTGGCGCGGGCGCTGGCCACAGTCATCAACGTGCTGGATCCAGACGTGGTGGTGTTGGGCGGTGGACTTTCCAACTTGACCCGTCTGTACAGCAATGTGCCGCGGCTGTGGTTGCCCCACATCTTTACGGACCGCGTAGAGACCCGGCTGGTGCGTGCGGTGCATGGTGACTCGAGTGGTGTGCGGGGTGCAGCCTGGCTGTGGCCGAACTGATTGGCCCCATCGTGGGGCTGCGTACGCAGGAGTGTAGGAATGACCGATTCGACCCCTGAAGACCTGGACCCGATAGAAACCCAGGAGTGGCTTGATGCGCTTGAGGGCGTCATTGACCACGATGGGGTGGAGCGGGCCGGGTACCTGTTGCAGCAACTGGTTGTGCATGCCCGAGAGCGTGGGTTGCGCGCGCCCAATGCCGTGACCACGCCGTACCGAAATACCATTGCCCCCAACGATGAAAGGCGCATTCCCGGAGACCTGTTCATGGACCGCCGACTGCGCTCGTTGATTCGTTGGAATGCGTTCGCGATGGTCATGCGGGCCAGCCAAACGGAGCACGAGCTGGGCGGACACATCAGCAGTTTCGCGTCCAGCGCGACGCTTTATGAGACTGGCTTCAACTACTTTTTCCGCGCCCCAACCGAGTCGCACCCGGGCGACCTGGTGTATTTTCAGGGGCATTCTGCACCCGGCATCTATGCCCGCGCGTACCTTGAGGGGCGCCTTGACGAGGCACACCTGGAGCAGTTCCGGCAGGAGGTCGATGGCGTGGGCCTGTCCTCCTATCCCCACCCCTGGCTGATGCCCAACTATTGGCAGTTTCCGACCGTCTCCATGGGCCTTGGACCCATTCAGGCAATCTATCAGGCACAATTCTCACGCTACCTTGAGAACCGCGGCCTGATGCCCGCTTCGGACCGCAAAATCTGGTGCTTTCTCGGCGACGGGGAGTGTGACGAGCCAGAATCACTCGGTGCCATCTCTCTTGCCGGGCGGGACCGCCTCGACAACTTGGTGTTTGTGGTCAATTGCAACTTGCAGCGCCTGGACGGACCGGTGCGTGGCAACGGAAAGATCATCCAGGAGTTGGAAGGGCAGTTCACGGGGGCCGGCTGGAATGTCATCAAGGTGGTTTGGGGGCAACTGTGGGATGCGCTGTTCGCTCGCGACCAGGGCAACTGGTTGCAAAAGCGCATGGACGAGGTGGTCGACGGCGAGTTCCAGAACTACAAGGCCAAGGGAGGCGGGTACACCCGCGAGCACTTTTTCGGGCACTACCCTGAACTCGCTGCCATGGTCGAAGACCTCACCGATGACGACATCTATCGGCTCAACCGTGGCGGACACGATCCCGCCAAGGTGTTTGCTGCCTATGCTGCAGCCGTGCGCACCACGGGCAAGCCAACCGTCATTTTGGCGAAAACGATCAAAGGGTATGGTTTCGGCACCGAAGTGCAGGCACAGAACTACACCCACTCCGTGAAGAAGCTCGACTGGGACAACATGCGAGCGTTCCGCGATCGCTTTGACATCCCACTCAACGACCAGCAACTCAAGGAAGTGCCGTTCTATCGGCCTGCTCCCGACAGCCCCGAGATCCAGTACCTGAAGCAGCAACGCGCAGCCCTCGGGGGGTTCGTGCCGCAGCGCCACAGTGAACTGGCGCCACTGCGCACCCCGACACTGGACCTGTTCGAAACCCAACTGAAGGGCAGTGGTGAGCGCTCGATTTCGACCACAATGGCGTTCGTGCGCATGCTCACCAGCCTGATGAAGGACAAGGAGATTGGCGATCGCGTGGTCCCCATCGTCCCGGATGAGGCACGCACCTTCGGTATGGAGGGGATGTTTCGGCAGTTCGGGATTTTCGCGCCCGGTGGGCAGCTGTATGAGCCTGTGGATTCGGAGCAGATTCTCGGCTACCACGAAGCCAAGGACGGGCGCATTCTGGAGCAGGGGATCACTGAGGCGGGTTCGATGGCTTCCTGGATCGCGGCTGCCACTTCGTACAGCAACAACCGCCTGCCGATGCTGCCGTTCTATATCTTCTACTCAATGTTTGGGTTCCAGCGCGTGGGCGATCTGGCATGGGCAGCCGGCGACATTCAGGCAAGGGGCTTTCTGATCGGCGCCACGTCGGGGCGAACCACCCTCAATGGCGAGGGTCTGCAGCATCAGGATGGGCACAGCCTGTTGCTGGCCTCGACCATTCCCAACTGCCATGCCTACGATCCAACCTATGCATACGAGTTGGCAGTCATTCTGCAACGAGGTGTGGACGCGATGTACCGGCAGGGCGAGAACCGCTTCTACTACATCACCACACTCAATGAGAACTACGTGCAGCCCGCGATGCCGAAAGGAGTAGAAGATGACATCGAGCGCGGTCTCTATGTCTTGCGTGAACTGACCCCCGAAGAGAAAGACCCAGTCGGCTGTATTCAATTGATCGGCAGTGGAGCAATCCTCCGGGAGGTGGAGGCCGCAGCCGAGATCCTGGCGACCGAGCATGCTGTGCGGGTTCGTGTGCTCAGTGCTCCAGGCTGGAACCAACTGCGCAGAGCCGGAATGGAGGCCGCCCGCTGGAACATGCTGCACCCGGATTCCGAACCACGAAGCTGCCATGTGAGCGACACCCTGGCGCAGATGGATGCCCCGGTGGTGGCGGCGTCTGACTACATGCGGGCAGTACCTGAGCAAATTCGCGAATACATTCCAGGTGCCTACTACACACTGGGTACGGACGGGTATGGACGCAGCGACAGCAGGGCCAAATTGCGCAGTTTTTTCGAAGTGAGCCGCCACCACGTTGTCGTGGCGGCGTTGTATGCCCTCGCCAAGCAAGGCCAGGTCGACATCTCGCAGGTCTCGAAAGCAATTGAAGCCGCGAAGATTGATCCCGAAGCCGCCGCCCCCTGGCTGCGGTAGTCGATGGTTCACCTCTGGACAGTGGAGCCATAGGAGTCAAGCGTGACAGATACAACTCTCAAGGTGCCGGATTTGGGTGGTGCAGACAGCGCCGAAGTGATCGAACTTCTAGTGGCTGAGGGCGACCAGATCGAAGAGGGTCAGTCATTGCTCGTGGTTGAATCGGAGAAGGCAAGCGTTGAGATTCCCGCTTCCGCCGCCGGTCAACTGAAGCGGCTGCTCGTCGCTGTGGGCGATGAGCTGTCGGAGGGAACCGAAATCGCCGTTGTGGCCGCTGGTGAATCCGAAGTTGCTGAAGCCGATGAGGACGAACTTGCTGAACAGGAGGCCCCTGCCGATAAGGAGGCTTCAGGGCAGGCGTCACCGGACGCGGCGGAGTCCGCTTCCGGTGTGCACGAGCAGTCAAGCGACGATCCAGAGTCAACCAGCGCTCCCGAGGCCATCGAAGGGACTGCGGGTGGCGATACTGGTGAGCCGCTTGATGGTACGAGTGACGATTCGGAAGGGGCTGCCGCTTTGATTGAGGTCCCTGACATTGGCGGCGAGCCGGCAGAGGTGATCGAGTTGCTGGTCGCAGAGGGCGACCGCATTGAAATGGACACCCCTGTTGTCGTGCTGGAGTCGGAGAAGGCTTCGCTTGAGGTTCCGGCCACCGAAGCTGGCACTGTGGCTTCAGTGAGAGTCAAGGTGGGGGACCAAGTCGAGCAAGGGATGCCGCTCTTGAGGGTGCATACCGATTCGGCGAAGAAAGCGCAGCGCGCTGCACCGTCCAAGACAGAATCAACATCAGCGGATGGACGGCACGCGGAAGCCGCGCGAGGCGCCGATGATCAGGCAACCGGGGGTGCACCTGAGTCGCGCGCGACCGCCGCTGCACCCAAGGCGAAACCACAGCGATCGGAACCTGAGCAGCCGGCGCAAGGCACAGCTCACGCGGGTCCCGCGGTCCGCAAGCTGGCGCGGGAACTCGGCGTGGACCTCTCCCGGGTCGATGAAACGGGACGCAAGGGCCGAGTGTTGAAAT
>DHQM01000163.1:0-1908 GCA_002408105.1 Gammaproteobacteria bacterium UBA5338
GCTGCCAACTGAGACCCTCCAAGCGCCAGTGTCCAAGCAACCGCCCAGACACCGCCTGCCAGCGCAGCTCGCCAGGGACCACACGCTGCGCCAGTTGCAAGCCAACCCGAAGGCCCCGATCGGTGGCCATGAGCCAGACACAGGCCAATGTGGCCGCGAGCAGGAAAAACACCAACGATTGGAGCGCGCGGCGCAAAATCACAGGTCCGGCCCCAGGGAAAAGTGAATGCGCCAGGCCCAGTCATCGATCGGCTCGGGGTGGGCCAGGTCCAACCGAATCGCGCCCACCGGCAAGCGTCGGCGAATGCCGATGCCAATGCTTTGGTGCAAACGCACATCGGTTCCGTCGAACGCATTGCCGGCGTCGGTGAAGACTGCGCCGTACCAGTTGGGATTGAGCGGGTATTCGTACTCCAGGGCGCTCACCAACAGGTGCCGTCCACCCACGACTTCTGTGCCGTCGGCCGGTCCCAGTGACTTGTAGCCATAGCCGCGCACACTTTGGTCGCCACCGGCAAAAAACCGCACCGACAAGGGCAACTCATCAAACTCGTCGACCCAACTCGCCCCAAGTTCGGTGCGCCAAATCCAGCGACCGCGGCCCAATGGCTGCACCCCTTTGAAAAACAGGCGCAGCTGAACGAAGCTGGTGTCGGAGACGGGGCCCTCAACGCTGCCGCGCAGTTCCACCAGTTGGCGCAACCCCCTTCGGGGATGCACCGCGCGATCGGCCCGCACGCGGGTCAACGACAGGCTGGGAATCAGCAACTGGCTGAGCCCTTCATCTTGGCCAACGGTGAAGCGCTCACGCTCATACGCCAGCCCAAGCACACGGCGCCAGCGGTCACCCGCGTGCTCAACAGCGGTGCCAATGGACCAGCTTTCCGCAATCCCAGCATCGGACTGTTCATCGTGCCACCCAAACTGAAACTGGAGGGAGTCGGTGGCCGCCTCCGCCAGCGGAATTTTGTAAATCGACTCAAAGTTGCTGATGACCTCGGACGCCATTGCGTCGACTTCAAACCGGTGCCCAGCCCGGTTGACATAGCGCCGCTCAAGCCCAGCCCGTAGGCGTGGACCCGTGTCGGTCCCGTATCCGATGCCACCCAGGTAGCGGTTGCGCCGACGCATTTTGAGGTGGACCTGGACGTCGACCACCGCAGTGCCATCGGCGCGCGGCGTGGGGATCACTTCGACCGAGGAAAAATCCCCGCTGTCGACCAGCCGCTCTTGCAACCGCAACACCTGAGCCTGGGTGTACGCTTGACCAGGCCTGAACGGCACGAAGCGTTCCAATAAGTCCAGATTCAGGGGCACCTGTGCGAACTCCACTGCGCCAAACCGATACCGCCGACCAGTGTCCCAATGCAGCCACACCTGAGCGTCGTAACGCTCCACATTGATCACCAGCGCACTGCGGGAAAACTCGGCATCCAGGTAGCCGCGCTCGGCCGCCAGGCGCGACAGAGCGCGCTTGGCGGCGCTGTAGCGGTCGTGGCGTGCCGGCTCTCCCCGGTCAAGTGGCAAGCGTTTCCAGACGTCTCGCACCTCGGGGTCCTTTGCCCCGGCACCGCGCAATTGCAGGTGCAGTGCTGTGATGGGTACGGGTTCTCCGAGCTCGACCCGGTAGCGGGCCACCCAGTCGGCACCTGCCTCTTCCAACTCGGCGGCGACCTTGGGGCGATAGAATCCGAGCGGACGCAGCGCGGCCCGAATCTGCTCGCTGCCTTCACTGAACAGCCAGCGGGCGCGCATGGGCGCCAGGGTTGTGTCTGTATACTCAAGCAACTCGAGCGCTGCTCGAACATTGGTCAGCGCTTCGTCCGACAGCCCATCCAGGCGCACCACCACTCGAACCGCAGTGGCCGCCGACGCAGGAGTCGCTTCACCAGTGGCGGGGGCGGCCCG
>DHQM01000163.1:2104-3051 GCA_002408105.1 Gammaproteobacteria bacterium UBA5338
AGGGGCCGGCCCCAGCCACCGCAGCCCATCCGACCAGCAGAACCAAAACGGCCAAGCGCAACGCGCGCGCCGGGCGACTGTGGTCCGCTCGCCACCAGGCTACCCAAAAAGCCGTCACTGATCAGGCCGCTCCTCCGGTCGGCCTTTCGCGTCGATGGCCTGTAGCCGCAACACCTAGGGCGACTCCAGCGCGAACTCCAGTTGCACGCGCTGCTCAATCTCTTGGGGACGCAGTTGCCACTGGCTGGCTGCCTGTTCCGCGTCGGCTCGCAATGCCGCCACTTGCGGCCGGGCAATCGCCCCCGTGCCACCGACCGCTTCAAGGCGCTGTAGGGGGCCGAGGCTCAACCCGGCGGCGTCCGCGGCCACCCGCGCGCGCGCCTGGGCGTCCCGCACCGCCTGACCGAGTGCGTTGTGTTCGTGCGATTTGAGGTCCTGAAAACCAAGGGACACCTGGTCAAGGGCGATCCCCTGGATTCCCACCAGCGCATCGATCAAGGACCCATAGCGCGTCACATCCATCAGGCGCAACCGAACCTGGCGCTGCACCAATTCACCGCGATAGACACGCCGCTGCTTCTCCCAGCGGTAGTCCGGTCGCACCACCACCTGGGACGCGTCGATCTGCTCATCATGCAATTGGTGCTGCGCTGCCACTTGGAGTATTTGTGCGATCCGCTGTTCCACCACTTGCTGAGCGGCAACCGCTGTATCGGCAACAGCCTCGACGCGCAAGGAAAACTCAGCGAGGTCAGGCACCGCCTCAACCCGCCCCACCCCATTCACCACCAGCCGCGGCGACGCGGTCGCCTGCGCGCAACCTTGCAGCAACACCAGCAGTCCCGCCGCCCACAGCACAGCCAGTGCCGACGGCCAGCCACGCTGTTTGTCTGGACGAGGGGAATGAGATAGGTCGGCCATGGTTCTGGGTGGGTCCTGTTGCCCAC
>DHQM01000187.1:0-4420 GCA_002408105.1 Gammaproteobacteria bacterium UBA5338
ATTTATCAAGCCCTGTCAGCTCGCAACGGCTGGGCGTTCGCGGTGAGTCTACCGCTGTTGCTGCTGCTGACCAGCCGCTTGCGGCCTTTGGCAAAGGAATTCAGCGCCGAGGCCTATGAATCCCTGCGTCCGTGGGTGCACGCAGCCCCATTGCTGGGCTGCGCCTTGGTGGCACTGGCAGCTCAACAACAAGCGTTGTCCATTGCCGTGGCACTTTTTTTTCTCTGTGTGGTCTTATGGCTCAGGTTACGGGACAGCGCGGACCCACCACAGAGACTGACGTGAATCAGCGACAGCCAGTTGAGTTCGCGCTGCACATCTCCCACAATAGTGACGCTTGTTCTTCGTGAACCACTTAAAGGAAACACGCTCATGGCTGGAATGAAAAAATCACTGGCACTCCCCGCAATCGCTGTCGGTGGGGCCCTTCTTCTGAACGGTTGCGCGAGCAACGAAACCGTCGAAACCGCAGCCGCTGATGCACGCGAAGCCAAGCGCATGGCCGAACAAGCCAACACCACGGCCAATGGGCTCAAAGCGAAAGTGGACGAAGCGCTGCGCACAGCCTCTGCTGCTTCCGCCACCGCCGATGAGGCATTGAAGAAAGCGGTCAGCAATGAAGAGGCCTTGAAGCGCGCTTACGAGAAGGCCATGTCGAAGTAACCGGCTGAGTCACCCGCGCAAGGTGGGCTCCCCAGAGCGCCCATGTCCGCGCGGATACAACCTAAAAAGGCCGGCATTTGCCGGCCTTATTTGTTGGTGCCAAATGACGCAGTCTGATCTGGCTGTGCCTTGGTGGCTGTGGCGCGCAGCTAGCTTGCGCGGCGCCACACTGCGATTGGGCGCCCCGACGGCTGGCGAATCTCCTGTTTGACACGGCTCCAATCCATGTCATGTGGGATTCCGCCAACAGCTTCATCAATCAAGTTGACCGCATCGTTGAGCAGCGCGTAGTACTCGTCTTCTTGGAAGGGACGCTCGCCAAATTGGCTGGCTTCCATGTAGAGCACATCACCCTGCCAACCCACCTTCACCTGCTGGTTGACGATCCGCACCGGCGTGTCGGCCGGCACGGCTGTAAACAGTTCTGCGATGTCCTCCGGATACATGCGAATGCACCCATGGGTCACCTGCATGCCAATGCCGTACGGCCGGTTGGTGCCGTGTATCAAGTAGCCCGGCAAACCCAGCCGCATGGCATGCGCACCCAGGGGATTGTCGGGGCCTGGCGGCACCACAGTGGGCAAAGGCCTGCCCTCCGCTTCATGCTCGGCACGAATTGATGCAGGTGGATACCATGCAGGGTCCTTGACCTTCGCAGTGATCGTTGTTTTTCCGAGCGGTGTCGTCCAATCCATGCGCCCGACACTGATGGGGTAGGTTTCAACCCAAGCCTGGCCCGTTTCATCAGTAAAAAAGTGGTAGAGACGAAACTCGGGCACGTTCACCACAATTCCCTGGCGGGCCCCCTTTGGCAGGACGAATCGCAACGGCAGCTGTACTGCTTGGCCGGATCCTGGAACCCATGCATCCAACTCCGGATTGGCATGAATGATTTCCCAAAAACCGAGGTTGTAGCGGCGCGCGATGTCAAGCAGCGTGTCGTCAAATTGAGTGACCACTGTGTGCTCTGCCCCCACCGCCACGCCACCCCCGTTCACGTCTGGATCCAAGGTGTAAGGCTTGGCTGCAGCGACAGCCAGTGGACCAAAGAGCGCGGGGACGACAAAAAAAACAAGTGTCCAGTCGGTCAGTTGACGCCGCGGCCACAGCCGGCGGAGCAGCATTCCCTTTGAGCGGACACCTTTCATGGGTGTGTTGGGTGAGTGATTCAAATTGGCTTCGGACCAGCAGGGAAAAATTGATGGTTACAAAATTACCACATTTGGGGCGGTGGGCCCGGCACCACCGCGGCCAGGTCGGCAACACCCAATCGGGCAGGATCTGCCAACAGCTGCCGTGCTCCGAAGTAAGGCGCGAAAGAAACCTTGCGCAGCCCCAAAAGATATGCATAAATAAGCACTATATTTTTATGCAGTCATAGGCCATGGCCATGAAACTAACGGCCCGTCAGCTTGAACTACTGGATTTGATCCGCGATCAACTCAGCCACAATGGGATGCCACCCACTTTGGTGGAGCTTGCTGGCGCCATGGGTGTCAATTCAACCAATGCTGTGCGCGGACACCTGAAAGCCCTGGAAAAAAAAGGCCTGTTGGAATTGATTCCCGGCACATCCAGGGGGATACGCCTACTTGAAGAGGACCTCCATGAACCGGGCCTTCCGGTGGTTGGGCGCGTGGCAGCTGGTGCCCCCATCCTGGCCCAGCAACACATCGAACGCCATTGTCGAGTGGATCCCGGACTGTTCAGTGATCGAGCCGATTACCTGTTGCGGGTGCACGGCATGAGCATGCGGGACGCCGGCATTCTTGATGGTGACCTGGTGGCGGTAAAGCGAGCGATTGATGTGTACAGCCGCCAAATTGCGGTGGTTCGAGTGGACGATGAAGTCACCGTTAAGCGCATCAAACTTAACCAGAACATGGCTTATCTGTACCCTGACAATCCGGACTACTCCGTCATCGAAGTGGATATGGCAGTCCACGAGGTGTGCATTGAAGGCGTGGTGGTGGGCGTCATTCGCCCCAAGATCCTCTAGGGCATTCCACCTCGATTTTTCAGTCCATCCGGCATCAACCGCGCACCAGCCCCCTTCTCACATCCCGTCTGCAGCAACCAGAACCGTCCCCAGTGCATCCGAAGGTGGTCTTTCCGCATGCAGACTCCCCCACCTTGGTTACAACAGGAGGAGGCCAGCCTGTGGCGAGGCCGGGAGGCACTCACCGCGCCCTTTCTCTCTGTGTTACCAACCGGCCATGTGCAACTGGATCAACTGTTGCCCAGGGGTGGTTGGCCCTCAGCTGCCCTAATCGAATGCATCAACCCACAGCCTGGTGTGGCTGATCTGCAGCTGTTTCTCCCTACCCTTCAACGGGTCCAGCAACACAACCGCTACTGCGTACTCGTCAACCCACCCTGGTTGCCTTATCCCCCAGGTTTGCAGCAATCTGCACTGCAAATCGAGCAGTGCTTGGTGCTGCACACCGGGTCTTGCGCAGCCATGTTTTGGGTCTTGGAGCAATGCCTTGACAGCCCCACTGTGGGTGCGGTCATCGGCTGGGCTCGCAACCTGAAAGGCTACAATCCCAGGCGCCTGCAGCGGATTGCCTCCCGCAGTGGAAGCCTCGCTTTTTTTTGTTCTCCCAGACCCATCAGGAATACCCCTGCAGTTTTGCGCCTACAGCTTCACCACCAGGCTGCAGCATTGGAAGTTGAAGTGGTCAAGTGCCGTGGAATTCTAGGCACACGCAAAGCACAAATCTCTTTCGGGACGACCCAAAGTTCAGCGCACCTTCATGATGCACGACATGCCCCGAATTAGGGCGTCATGTCGTGCTGTAGATCGGCTATAACTAATAGAGCCCTCAAAACCGATCGCACAAGGAATACCGATGTCTGTCTTTCGCTTCCTGGTTCCAACCCTTCTACTTTTGCTTTATCCACCCGCACCTGCCTTTGCCGATACCGCAGTCGAGGTGCTTTCCGAGCGCGTCGATATGCTGTGGATGGTGGTCGCTGCCGCCATGGTGTTTTTAATGCAAGCAGGTTTCACGGCTTTGGAAGCTGGTTCAACTCGCGCAAAGAACAGCTACAACGTCGCCATCAAAAACGCAGCCGATTTTGCGCTCGCAGTCGTCGCTTTCTGGGTGATCGGATTTGCCCTCATGTTTGGGTCCAGTATCGGGGGCCTATTGGGAAGCCCAACCATCACCGAGCGCATGCTGGTCGCCCCAATTGACCACGCGTTTTTCTTGTTTCAGGCCATGTTCGTTGGCACTGCGGCCACCATCGTGGCCGGTGCTGTTTCCGAGCGCATGCGGTTTTTGGATTACCTGTTCGTTTCAGTATTCGCCTCCGCTCTGGTGTATCCAATCGCTGGCCACTGGATCTGGGGAAGCGCCTTGCTGGGCGACCGTGGAGGCTGGCTGGAAGAGCTCGGCTTTATCGATTTCGCCGGCTCCACGGTGGTCCATTCCGTCGGCGGCTGGCTGGCTCTGGCGGGCGCCGCCCTCCTCGGGCCCCGAGTCGGTCGCTACAATGAACATGGAGTGCCAAACCCAATCCCTGGGCACAATCTGGTACTCACAACCCTCGGAGTGTTCTTGCTGTGGTTTGGGTGGTTCGGCTTCAATGGCGGCAGCACATTGGCCGTCAACGGCGACCTGCCGGTCATTCTGGTGAACACCCTGCTCGCCTCTTGTGGCGGTGGCATCGCCGCACTGCTGCTTTCCTTATGCCTCGACCGCGGTCAAGTGAACATCCCCAAAGCCCTGAATGGCATACTGGCGGGCCTGGT
>DHQM01000187.1:4680-4928 GCA_002408105.1 Gammaproteobacteria bacterium UBA5338
CCCGGGCCTGGTGGCCGTCACTGCTGGGTGCCAGGTGCTCACCCCAGCAACAGCGCTGGTCATTGGCCTCTTGGCCGCACCGGTTCTGTTCATCAGCGAATACCTCTTGCAACATCGGTTCGGAGTCGATGATCCGGTCGGTGCGATTTCAGTGCACGCCAGTTGCGGCGTGTGGGGCACCTTGGGCCTCGCGTTGTTGGCCCCAAACGAGAACCTCAACGCTGGCATGTGGCACCAGCTTGGCGTGC
>DHQM01000182.1:0-2067 GCA_002408105.1 Gammaproteobacteria bacterium UBA5338
GAGCCATCGCGCATCGGACTCGCGCCCTCGTGCGCCAAAACCTCACCTGGGCCCTTGGGTACAATGTGGTTGCCTTGCCGCTTGCTGCTGCGGGGGGGGTGCCTCCCTGGGCCGCGGCCGTCGGCATGAGCGCGAGTTCTCTGGTGGTGGTCCTGAACGCCCTGCGGGTGTACCGCGGACCACATTCTGACCACTCGCGCCAGCGGACTCGAACCGCAGTATCCGTTCCCTCAGTCGCACGCCCAACTGTTTCACTGTGATACCCGTGTTTGTTACACCATGGAAATCCTGTTTCTCCTGATCCCCCTTGCAGTGCTGCTCCTCGCAGTGGCGGCCTGGGCGTTCTGGTGGTCTGTGCGCAACCGCCAGTTCGAAGACCTTGAGCGGCGTGGGTACGACATCCTCTGGGATGAGTCCGACTCGGCCGAAGCCGATGACGACCCAGCCCAGCGTTCGCCATGAACTGCCTTGGAGAACTGTCGTTCGTTGCTGCAGTGCTGCTCGGTTTTCTTGGCAGTGGGCATTGCCTCGGCATGTGCGGCGGTGTCATGGGCGCACTGCTGTGGATGGGCAACCAACCCACAGAGCCGGCCGGCCGCCGGCGGGTCCTGTTTGGATACCACCTGGGACGCATCACCACCTACGCGGCGATCGGTGCCTTGAGCGGATGGGCTGCCGCCTCGCTGGCCGCCGGCGCGCCCTCAGCGCTGCGGTTCCTGCGCGTGGCCGCCGCGGTGATGCTTGTGGGGATGGGTGCCTATGTCGCGGGATGGACCGCCCCTTTGGCACCGCTGGAGCGCGCCGGCGGCGTGCTCTGGCGGCGCGTGCAGCCCTTGGCGCTCCATTGGCTGCCCGCGCGCACACTGGCCAGCGCCTGGGTCGTTGGGCTGGCGTGGGGTTGGCTGCCGTGCGGCCTGGTGTATTCGGCGCTTGCCTGGTCCACTGCAACCGCCGACCCCCTGCAGTCTGCACTGTTGATGGCCGGATTTGGCCTCGGAACACTGCCCGCAATGCTCACAGGTGGGTGGCTACTCGAGCGAGCCCGCCACTGGTCATCCAACGCGAATCTGCGCGCGCTGGTCGGGGTTGGTGTCATGCTGTTCGGCCTCTGGTCCTTGTCAACGGTCGCCCACTGGCCCTCCAACCCGTCGAACCCGGGCTCGGGTGAGGTGCATGTCCACTGAAACCCATCGGCACCCCAGTTCGGTATACTGTCCCTTGTCTGAGGTTGGCCCCGTTCGGAGGCAACGCCATGAATTCAGGACATCCCCCCGAAAACCCCGTCCTAGCAACCAAACCCATCGGCCTGACACGCGGCATCGCCTGCAAAGACTGCATGCTGCACCCCCTGTGCCTGCCCCTTTCGCTCAGCGACCACGGGGTTGACCAGCTCGAGGCCATCATTCACCGCGGACGCCCGCTGCAAAAAGGCGACTACTTGTTCCAACAGGGGGACAGTTTCGACTCCATTTACGCGATCCGCTCTGGATCACTGAAGGCGTACAGCATCACGAGCACCGGCCAGGAGCAAATCGTCGGGTTCTTTTTCCCAACCGAAATCGTTGGGCTGGCCGCCGTTAACTGCTACACGCACCCGGTGTCGGCAGTGGCGTTGGAAACCACAGCCGTGTGCGAGATCCCGTTCGCACGCATGGAACAACTGTTTGAAGAACTCCCGGCGCTGCGCCAACGGGTGATGAGCGTGATGGGCAAGGAGCTGCGCGACTACCAAGAGATGATGCTCATCCTAAGCAAGAAAACAGCCGACGAACGGGTTGCGACCTTTCTGATGAACCTCGCGCTGCGGTTCGCGCGCCGCGGATTTTCCGCCAATGCGTTTCGGCTCACGATGTCCCGCAACGAGATCGGCAATTATCTGGGGATGGCGGTGGAAACGGTGAGCCGGGTGTTCACACGCTTTCAAAAACAGGACCGCATTCGCGTTCACGGGAAAGAGGTCGAAATTCTCGACCCGAACGCGCTCTGGGCGTTGGCGGGCACTGTGCCCATCGCGATGCGGGAGCAAGACTGCATTCCGCCCAACTGCACCCACCAGTAAGGGTCCGC
>DHQM01000182.1:2237-6357 GCA_002408105.1 Gammaproteobacteria bacterium UBA5338
GCGGCCTGCTGCCCTCGGCAGCGCTAGGCTGGAACCCCCGAGAGGCGCTGTTGACTCGAGCGCAGCATCTCGCCGGCGTGCTCAGCGTCCACCGGCCGGCTGAACAGAAACCCCTGCACTTCATGACAGCCGATGCGGCGCAGGTAATTGAACTGGGCTTCAGTTTCCACCCCTTCCGCAACCAGATTCAGACGCAGCCCCTTGGCAATTGAGGCGATGGCGTCCACTAGGTGGATGTCGTTCTCCAGGTCGCGGATGTCCTGCACAAAGGTGCGGTCGACCTTGAGGGTATGCAGGGGAAACTGCTGCAAATAGCTCAATGAAGAAAAGCCCGTGCCGAAGTCGTCGAGCGCGATGCTCACCCCAGCCTGGGCCAGCACGGACAGCTTGCTTGCGACCCGTTCGAGGTCCCGCAGCAGCAGGTTTTCCGTGATCTCGATCTCAAGCCACCTGGGGTCCAGCGCAAATTCCTCCAGCACGCCGAGCACCAGGTCTTCAAACCCGGGTTGTTCGATTTGCAAACTCGAGCAGTTCACACCGATGCGGATCGGATCAAGGCCTTGATCGATCCACCCACGCAAGTGCGCCAATGCCTGACGGAGCACCTGCTCGCCCAGGCTTACCACCAGGCCGCTGTCTTCCGCAATGGTGATGAATTCGCCAGGAAACAGCAGGCCCCGGAATGGGTGCTGCCACCGAACCAGGGCTTCCATACCAACGATGGTGCCGTCCTGAATCGAGACTTGTGGCTGAAAATACAGGGAAAATTGGCCTGTTTCCAAGGCCTTGCGCATGTCCCCTTCCAGGGTCAAGCGCTGGCCGCTGAGACCATCCATCTCCTCATGATAAAATTGAAAACCGTTGCGGCCGCGCTGCTTGATTTGGTACATCGCCATGTCGGCGTTCTTGACCAGCGCATTCATGGACGAGCCATCTTTGGGGTATACGGAAATCCCAATGCTTGCACCCAAAAACACTTCGTTGCCATCGATCGCAAATGGCTTGTCCAGTTGGCTGCGAATTTTGCGCGTCACCTGGAGTGCATCTTCCTCTGTCTGGATGTGGGGCAACAGCAGGGTGAACTCGTCGCCACCGAAACGTGAGAGCGTGTCACCTTCGCGAAGGCACGACCGCAACCGGGTGCTGACTGCCTGCAGCAACTCGTCCCCCGCCGCATGGCCCAAGGTGTCATTGATCACCTTGAAACGGTCGAGATCAATGAACATCACCGCCAGCATGCTCTGGTTCCGCTTCGCGTGGGCCAAGGCGATGTCAATGCGGTCCTTGAACAGGGAGCGGTTTGGCAAGCCTGTAAGCAGGTCATGGTAAGCTTGGAAGTGGATGGTGTCTTCCGCGCGCTTTCGGTCGCTTACATCCCGCGCGATACCGAAAATCCCATCGAACGCACCAAGCTCTGCGCCCTCTACCGCCGCCTTGGGCATGCTGTCGAACTCCACGGGGAAAGTCTCGATTTCCAAGTGGAGCAAATCGCCCGCCTTGGTACGCACCCGAGCCATGAATTGTCGGCGGGCACGTTCCATGTCGGATGAGGCTTCAGCAGCCTCAGTTCCATCCAGCACAATCACCTCCTCGATCACTTCCGAATAGTGTTTGCGCAGCAAATCTGTCTTTCGGTAGCCCAGCAATGATTCAGCCCGGCTGTTGACGAAAACGAAACGTCCATCCCGACCTAGCAAATACACCACGTCGGGCGATTGCTCCACCAGATAGCGGTGCAACTTTTCCGATTCGCGCAGTTTCTGCTGAAACTGTTGGTTCTCTGCCTCGAGCCTGCGGTGCATGACCGCATTGGCCACCGTGGTCAGCAGTTCATCAGGAATATAGGGCTTGCGGACGTAGTCGTGGGCTCCAAGCAAAACAGCTCGCGTGACTGCGTCAAAGGATGATTCCCCGCTCACCACGACCACAGTGCAGGAAAGTCCAAAGTCGCGAACATACTCCAAGACATCGTGGCCGCTGATGTCTTCCATGCGCAGGTCCAAAAGCACAACGTCATAGCTGCAGGCTGTCAGCCGCTCCAGGGCCATGCGGCCAGAATTGGCGGTTTCGACCTCGTATCGATTGAGCCGCAACAACTCTGCGAGGCTATTTAAGAGGGCAACTTCATCATCGACGACCAACACCTTGGGGGTTGGTTGGGCAGTGTCGGAGCCGGATCGCGCTTTGCTCATCAGCTTGACCTTTGGGGGTGAAAACCACCCGCTCGCCTGTAGCGCATCGGCATGGCCATCGCGGCATGCACGAATCAATTCAATGTCTCGGTGGATGCCGTCCCTGCTATCCAAAAGCCCGGGTTATTACTAAGTCGCGGCACAGCTTAGGTCAAAGCTCAAAGTGTTTCCAGCACTTCACGCGGAAGATAAATACTCCACGCTGTTCCTTGACTGTCGCTGCGCAACCGGAGGGTCCCCCCCAATTCATGGACCAGCTTCTTGACGATCGACAAGCCTATGCCTGCGTGGCCCGCTCCCTTTTGTGAAACCACTGGGGAAAACAATTGCGACATCACATGCTCAGGAATGCCGGGCCCATTGTCTTCGATCACTGTTTCGATATAGGTTTGGTCATCGAGAATGACACGGTCGTGTGTGCGCACGCAAATTTCACCGGACATCGGCAACGCTTCGACCGCATTGCGGATGAGGTTATTGAATATTTGTTTCAATATGCTTGCATCGGATTCGATGTCCGGCAGCTGTGGGGCCAATTCCAGCCGACACTTGATTTGCTTGGAAACAAAAATGGAGTCCTGAAAAAAATTCACCAGACCTCGCAACAATTCGTTGACGTTGGTTGGACGACACTGCCTAGAAAGCTCGGAAACAGGCGCACGACCGAGACGATCCAACAGACTTCCAATGCGATTGACTTCATCACGAATGACATCCAGGTTTTCTTGGGTCTGTGGGTCACCACTCATGCGCATGCTAAGAATCTGCACGTAATTCTGAATGATGCTGAGGGGGTTGCTGACCTCGTGAACCGTTTCACGAATCCACCGAGACGTTCTCTCTTCGGTTTGACGCAGCTGCTGCTCCGCCCGGTCCATCGTGCAGGATTCGCCCGGCGCCTGCCTCGCAAGCTGCGAAAGCAGCAGCTGAAACACCGAGGAGGCCAAGCGCGCCTCAGCCAGATTGAGCCCCGCATCGCTGACCGCAAGCACACCCCTGGCAGCGCCTTCAGTCTGTACCGGCAGGCACAAGAGCGACCCGCTGCCCGAATACCTCAACAGCTGTTCATCGATCAGAGCCTGACCAGCGGCCCCTGTTTCGATCCGCACGACCTCACCCGCTGCGGCGCGGAAAGCCGCCACCAAGGCGCTGGGATGCTCTGCACCATCCAACAGTTCAACCTGCAAATCGCGCAGAAACGGGTCGCTTGACTGGCTACAGGGGCGCAGCACCTCCCCAGACTCGTCGGTCCAAAACAGCACCACAAACCCATCGCCATACAGCAAGCGAACCGCCGCATGGACCTGTTTGGCAAAATCCGGCCAAGTGGCAGAGCGCTCCACAGCCCCTTCACTGGAGAACAACGCACTGACCACAGCATGGTTGCGCACCAGGTGCGCCAGCGCCACGCCCGATGACCCGGCGTCCGCGGCCTCGCCCGCATCGGGTTTCAGGCCGAGGCTTGCTTCCATCTCGGTGACGGCGTCATTCGCCTCGACAATGAGGTCAGCGTAGTCTTGAGCGCCGAGCCCATACGAGCCGAGCAAAGGCTGCAGGGCCAGTTGGGGCAACCGGTCGGGTGTATCAGGAAACTCCCAGGCGGCGCGAACGATTCGCACCAACGGATGGGCATATTTGAGATCCGCGGCCGTCGCACCCGCTAACCGCAGCGTTTCAACAACTGGAAACGGCAATGCCCAAGATTCGCATGCCATTTTGGCCCACTTGTCGATGAGGTCCGAATCCCAGCGGTCCCGAGATGCCTCGGGCTGGCTTCCATCGTCACGCAGGGCCTGCTCCAGCTCCACCAATTCCCAGAGCAGGGCACCCAAGCGGGCCTGTCCAGGCACGGAATACCCGCACTGCACAGCAAGGCGGTGTGCAATTTCGGCGCGCCAGCGCGCCCGGCACCCCGTGCTCTTGGCTCG
>DHQM01000182.1:6560-9803 GCA_002408105.1 Gammaproteobacteria bacterium UBA5338
AGCGCCCTTCAAATATGAAGGCGGCGCCTTGGTTGAAAGGCGAAAAAAACTGCTGAACACCCGCCAGCGTAACCAGCATCCGGAATCGATCGGGAGCAACGACTGCGGCCAACTCGTCGACCGTTCCTTCTGCGTGCTCACCGAGGGGCAAGCCGCCCTCAGCCGAAAGTGCCCGGGCCAAGAGCACGGGGTCTGCCCCAAGGCATTGCCGCACCAGCTGCGGCGTCTGCCGCAGCCGACCCGCCTGGATTCCCGCAAAAATGCGCACCAGCAGCGGAGGATAGACCGGCAAGGTCGCGAAATCTGTGGGGTCGTGATCCTGTACTTCAACGGCAACCATGGAGAATCCAGTACATCCCAGGCAGCGGAACAATCAACCCGTGCCCCTTACATCACATTGAGCACTGGACGCTTCGTTGCGGTCAAAGCGGCGGTGAATACAAGCACCGAAACGTGGATAATGGTGCGCTTGGGTCACCCCCCCCAGCGTTCCCGTCACATACACACAGCAGCAGCAACCTTGCCCCAACGCACCTTCATCATTGGAATCGGCAGCGAACTCCCAAACTCAGGGGTCACCACCCTGTGCTGCCAACTGCAGGCGCTCCTTAAAAAAGCGGCAGGCATGGCGTGCACCATTATAGAGACACGGGGGACCGCCACAAGGACCCTGGTCCAGGCGGCAGGGAAAAGTGAGAACGAACCTCCAAAGGCGGACGATCCCCCCCCCGCAATGCTCCATTGGTCGGCCCGCTCACCCTATGGCGCGGCGAGCGGGCAAAACTTCGACTGGCGCACCCTGAACGGGATCACCGGTCGGCTGACACTGGTTGCACTGCCCGCTTTCTCTGAGACTGAGCCCGCACATCTGCAACGCTGGATCGCCCATTGTGACTATTTGCTTTGGGTCACCACGGCCCAGGCCTCCCCCCACCTGAAACTGGAGTCGCTGCGCCGTTTGCAGGGCGAGTGCGCGCAGTTGCCGCCGACAGGCTCCATTGCAAACATGGTCACCGGAAGCCACCAGGGCAAACGCCTCATGGAACAGTTGCGCGCGGCGTTCGCGCTGCGCAACCTGACCGGCCCGGTCGACTTGGGCCATCTGGGCTATGAAACCAGCGTTGCCATCGCCACCGGACGCGCGAGCACGGTGGCCCACTGCTTCCCGGACAGCCCAGCTGTCGAAGAACTACAGAACATCCTGGACCGGACCCTAGAGTTTTTAGCCGTTCCTTCAAGCGAATTGGACCCAGACCACGACCCTTCACACATTCAGACTGCGGACACACGGACCGGTCTGTCTGGGACAGCCTCGCGCACAACCGGCGACCAACTGGTAACCAGGCTGGGAACCGAGACCGCTGCAGGTGTCGCGGCCGAAGTGCTCCGACTGCGCAGCACCTACCCACACCAACCCGAACTGCTCGCTCAGATCGCCAACGCACTGTTGGAAGTGGTCGCGCAGGACCCGAACGCAGCCCTCGAAGGCAGCACCGCAGCTGAGGACCGGGGCGGCCACGGGTGGCAAAAGGACGCACCGAGTGCCGACCAATCGCCACCATACACCGGCCGTCAACACCCGAATGCGCCCCGGCTCCCGCAAACCAACTGGCGCCAGTTGATGGAGCTGGCAGCGCGCACCGGTGCTGGGTGACACCGCCTTGACCACTGCGGGGCCCGTCAGGCGCTGGCAGCCCTGTCCTTCCGGCTAGGCCAGCTCGGGAACCCGGCTCAAACGCCGCCCCGCCACCCACAACACCAAGCTGCCGATGAGCAGGTACAAGCCGCCCGCGCCAAGCGCCGTCACCAAATGCACACCCGCTTCAATGAACCAGCCGAATACGACCGGAGCGCAGGCCGTCGCCAGCACCATAAGTGCGGAAATCAGAGCCCGTATCGCCCCCAGATGACAGGTTCCGTACAGCTCGCTCCAGGTGGCGTTCACCACTGGACCTGAGACCCCGGTGGTCAAGCCTGCCAAGGCCAGATACACCCAGACCACCGCCACGCCATCGCTTGCGGGCAACAACAAGAACCCGAGGCCAAGGCCCGCTGGAAACATCCACAACAGCCGCCTCCCGCCACTGTGGTCGACCATCGGGCCCACAGCAATGGAACCGACCACGTGGGCTATGGCGTAGGCAGTGAACCCGCTGGCCAAAGTCGCCAGGCGCCACCCCTGCTCACTGGCCAGCACGCCTTGATAAAAAAACGCCCCCGTCAAAAAAAAAGGCGGCGCGAGGTACCAGGCAAGCACCAAGTAAAAGCGCGGGTCCACCACCACCTGACGCCGAGTCCAAGCCACGTCATTGCCGGCCACCTCGCCGGTGGCGTCCACATCAAGTCGGAGGAATACACCGGCCTGCCCGTCGCCACGAGCCAGCCAATGCAGAAGTGGCGGAGCCACGATCAGGAAGGCAGCCGCAACCAGAGCCCAGGCGCCTCGCCAGCCGACAACACCCAGCAACGCCACCGCTACCAGCGGCAGGAGTGCTTCGCCGAGAGACAGCCCCAATGTCGCCAAGCCCAGGGCCTTGCCGCGGTCCGTGGTAAAGCGGCGACTCATGGTGACCACTGCGGTCTGGCTCAACAGGCCCTGACCGGTGATGCGCATCAACAGGAGCCCTGCGCCCAAGACCCACGGAGTGGTTGCCGCCGCAATCAAGGTCGCGGCTACACCTGCGACCACGCAAACCACCACGGTGAAGGCTGGTGTAGCAACACGATCCACCAGCGTGCCAAGCCAGATCAACGACAATCCGCTGATCAGGGTTGCCCCACCATACAACCGGCCGAGCTCTGCTTGGCTGATCGACAGGGCCGCCGCCATGGGGCCATTGAACAGGGAGATAAAGAACGTCTGGCCGAAGTTGCAAAACAGCATCGCCGCCATTCCGAATCCGAGCAAACGGGGAAAGCGACTCAGCAGCGGCAGGTATCCGGGTTTTGGAGCAGGCATCACTGGCGCGGCGCGCGTCCCCATGGAAATCCTGAATTCACTGGGTCTGTGCTTCGCAAGCAATTGATATCCAACCCGCCTCGACGCAGAAACCAGGCGCAAACCGTCAACCGATCCGGGCCGTAGACAGACCACAAGTCGGAGAAAATCTGCTCGGCACACTGCTCGTGAAAGCCGGTGTGTGTGCGGTAGGACACCAAGTACCTCAAGAGCGCGGCGTGGTCGAGCCCCTGGCCGGTGTACTCGATCCAAACCGAACCCCAATCCGGCTGGCCCGTCACCGG
>DHQM01000182.1:9976-10313 GCA_002408105.1 Gammaproteobacteria bacterium UBA5338
CGGCTGGCCCGTCACCGGGCAGAGGGTCCGAAGGACGTGGCTGTACAGGCGCTCATGCACCTTGCCTGCCTGGGGAGCCACTGAAAGCAAATTCCGGTCATAGACGTAGCCGTCGATCTGGACGTCGAGTCCATCGAGGCAAAGCCCCGCTAGGTTCAGTGCGGCGGGCGTGCGGTCGATCGGACCGATGCGCACCGCCACAGCGTCGCTCACCGCGGCACTTAAGTCCGACTGGATCCGCAAGCGCACCGCTTCGGCGGACTCAAAACGTTCCATGTTCAGCGAGTTGAGGTACAGCTTGAGCGACTTGGATTCAACCAGTGAATGGCTCGACGCT
>DHQM01000110.1:0-6109 GCA_002408105.1 Gammaproteobacteria bacterium UBA5338
CCATCCAACGTCCCCACATACCCAGTCCCTGGACGGAGTTTCATGGCGCCGAATACACGTGGCATCCAGTTCGTCTGGATTTCCGCCGACAGGGCCAGCCGGTCTACATCCAGCCTCGCCAACGCCAATGGCGACACGCGCCCACGGTTAAACCCGTAGACTTGTGTGATGTCCTTACCCATTAGCCTATCAGCCGACTACGCGAGCCCCGTTCGCCCCCTCTCGACCGCCGAGATCGCGACCACGAGCCCGCAGGCAGAACCCTCGACGGCTCGTTCTGGGCATCCTTCGCCCTGGCATCGAACAGCAGAGTCGGGCGTTTCGATTCAGGATCAGCCGCCGCTTTCAGCGCATCCGCCTTCGTGCGGTTCTGGGTCAGGCGTTCACAGACACGAGAGGCCAGATACACCACCGCCCAGCGTTCAAACGTCTTAGGCCACAGCGACAGGTCATTCCCATACGATGCATCGTTGGAGACGTACTTGACGTAAATGTCATCGACATCCGCGAACCAGTATTCGGCCTCGTCTTCGTATGCCTCCAGGGGATTCGAGAAGTGTTCATCCGCAGAAAACGCCGATGTTCTGATCCAGTCCGAAGGTTTCTCGAACGCCCTCTGATACCCGAAGTCGGGCTCGATAGACGGGTCATACGTGAGATGGGATGTGCGAGACGCGAAGTTCCAATGGCCCTGCCCCAGCAGGTAGTCAATCAACAACCCACTATCCCACACCACATCCAGCGTCCGCCTCGACTCGTTGTCTTCCGCCGCCGTGATGGACCGCTCGCCGATCTCCAAGAGCGCCAGGTTGTACAGCCGTAGCTGACTGGCTGGCAGGGTAGAGACAGTCACTCGATCACCGCCAGGATGTTGTCCTCACGGACGAGTTGCAGTTCTTCGCCGTTGTGCATGACCGGCGCCCCGGCATAGCGGGCAAAGAACACACGATCCCCCGGAGCAACCCCCAGAGGCCGACGCCCACCTTTGGCCAGATCCTTGCCCGGGCCGACCGCCACCACCACACCACGGAACGGCGCCTGTACGGTCCCCTCCACCACCTTGACCAGACCGCCCGTATCAATCTCGCCACGTTCCTTGCGAATGCAGACGTGATCGTTCATGGGTCTCATCGCCGCGCTGCCGCCTCCGCGTCTTTTGCCTCACGGAAGGCCACGGACTTGTCCTCAATGCCTTCCTTGATCACCTTGCCGTCAGAGGTGCGGATTACCCGGTATTTGGCAGCAGGACCGGCCCACTTCACATCGAACATGGCTTCGGGTTCTTCCAGCGCGTCCGTCTCGAAACGCTTGCTGTAGACCTCCCGAACGTGCACCGCGTTGATGCCGGTTTGGCGCACCTGAAGATGCGCGTAATACGCCCCACCCTGCTCCTCGCACTCGATGTGATCCCCGGCCCTCAAGACGTTTCCGTGAAACGCCCAATACTCAGGCTCAAGGATTTCCTCGAAAGGAGTACCGTAGGGAATGACTGCCGTATATCGGGTGCGGGCGAAGTCTCCACCCAGCAGCGCACCTTTCGGCAATACAAACCGCTGTTTCTTTGCTTCCATGTTTTCTCCAGATACAAAAAGGGGCGCCGAAGCGCCCCGTGAAGGATAGGACCGAGAATCAGGTCGTAACGGCCTGGTACTCGGCAGCCGAAGCCGCACCACCTGCCGTCACCGCAGTGACGAAGGCGATACCACCATCGTTGGTGTTGGAGTCGTAGATCAGCACCACGTCACCGAGCTTCATGCCCAGATCGTCGCCGTTGCTGAAGTAGTCAGTGCCAACCACGCTGGTAACTGCATCCGCAGAGGAATAGGTCCAGATGGTCTGACCACCGCCCACGCCAGGAACGGCAACACGCGGAGGATTGGAAGTTGCGTAAGCCATGTTACCTCCTTAAACCGTTGCGAAGCCGCTGCCGTCATGCAGGATCTGAATGACCCCGGACTGTTGCAGCATCTTCGAGCCCATGAAGGTGGAAGCGCGGCAGTACGAGTAGTCCTGCTCGTCGTCATAACCCACCGCCGTGTTGAAGCCCGCCATGTCAATGGCATGGCCCACCGCGTTCTTGTGGTAGACGTAGCACTTCTCGGTATCGGTCGCGTTGCCAGTCACCTGCGGGTGAGAGATCAGCTTGGTGTCGTTCCAGTCCCAGAAGCCGGGCTGGTCCTTCCACTTCGCCCCACCCTCGTAAGGCTGGCGCCGAATGTAGTCCGCGCTCGAAAACTCCGTGGTCTGCATCAGCCGGCCGATATAGGCACGGGACAGCAGAGACCACACGTTGCCATCGAACGGCACGTCATTGTTGCCGAGGGCCACCAGCGCATGGATGAACTGCTCAACCGTGGCAGCTTCGCCAGTCGCGTTGATCGCATTCGATGCCGTGTCCAGCTGGGCGATGATGTCAGAGTCCACCTTGCGGTTGATCACCGCCATCGTGGTCATCTGCATGATGGCCCGCTGATCGCCTTGCGCCTGAGTGATGTTGAACCGGGTCTTGCGGACCAGATCATGCCACTCGGCCAGCGTAGCGGTAAGCTGGGTCAGGTTGTCAGCACGAGCCGGGATAAGACCGTTCGCGCCACGAGTCACGGCAGTTGCGCTGCCGGAATCCGCCACGAGGAATACAGCCTGGTTGCCGTCCACGTTGGCTTCGGTAATCACCGAATCCCGCAGAAGGGACTGGTGCTGCTCGAAGCCCGCGATGAACTCCTCGCGGTAAATAGTCTGAAGGCTTGTTTCAGCCACGTCGATTCTCCTCAGTTAAAAGGTTTCACGCGCAGCTCTGATAGGGCCTGAGGATTTCGGCGTTGCGGATGGGGCCTTTCTGGGCGGGTCCGAAGATAGCCGCCTTCCGGGGTCCGCTGCCTGGTCCGAAGGGTCTTCGCTAGGCAGATTCCAAATCTATTCTATTAGGGAATGTTTTGCAAGCGATCATCCACGATTTTTCATGGATGACTCGGCCTCCAGCAGTCGGGAGAACTCCTGCTGCACCGCCGTATCCTTGTTGTACGCGGCGCGGTCCTTGCGCATGTAATCTCGAATCTCCTGCAAGCGTGACTGAATGCCTTGCAGGTTGTTCTGGCCCGTAGGCAGCAGGGTCGCGGCCGGGTTCGTCTCCCTCGCCATTTGCGCGAGGAACTGACGGAATCCAGGGTGATTCCCCACCGCCATGCCATCCGGGCCACGAGCATGGAACAGCCAGTCGGCGAAGTCCTCGCCCACGCTTTGCAGCAGTTCCCGGCCCGCGTTCAGGTTCAGTTTGTATTCCCCTTGAGGCCAAGCAGAACGAAGCTCCTGAATGGCCTTCTCCTGATGCTGTGCATCCGCCGTCGCCTGCTCGGTGCGCTGCTCTTCTTGAAAATTCACATACCAGTCCATGGCCTGGTTGAGATGATCGTTGGACCAGTTCTTGCCATGCGCAAACTCTCTGAAAGAGTCCACGATGGGAGCGTCTTCTTCGTCGAGTTCGACCCCGGAGGGCAATTCGATTTTGTACCCGTCAGCCGAATCGGGTACGCCGTTCTCCTTCCGCCAGGTGGATATTTCTTCCTCGGTGGCGTCGTCCGGCAGGCGCTGCTTGTAGTCACCAGAGCTGATCTTCTTCCTGAGGTCGGCAAACGCTTTCGCCACCATATCCGGTGACGTGAAGTTGGCCAGCGACTTGGCGAGCTTTTCGTCGCCGTTCGCCATGAGGTCGCGCCAGTTCTCGGGGAATGTGGTGGTGACCGTCTCCCTCTCATCACCAGACGCAAGTGGGTCCGTGACCTGCTCGGTAGTCTCGACGGTCTGCTGCTCGGTGGTTTGCGCGGTCTCGGTGGTCTGTTCCGTGGAGGATTGCTCCTCGGTCACTACTGCTTCAGCCATTGTGTCTCCTGTGGATCTGCCCTATCGGGGTCTTGCAGGTTTAAGTGCGCCCAATATCTTGGCGCGGTTGATTTTCGTCAGCTTCACCAACTGGGCACCGACAAACCGCATGCCCTCGGCGAAACTCGTTTCCCTATCCGTTCCTCGGAACGAAATGTCGTAATACCGGCACAGATGCTCCACCGTGCCTTCGATAACTAGCTTCTGCTGCTCCGGGGTCGCGTCCCCGTAGTAACACGCCTGCACAGCCGCCGCGTAGGGCGCGTTACTGGCCCAGTCGAACGGCTGAAGGGGGGAGCCAGGGGGAAGGTGATAACGCGGCTGTGGGACGTTCTGGAGCGACTCAGCCACTCACCGCCCCCGCAACCTGAGCCATCTGCTGCATGGCCAATGCTTCTTCCTGCTCGTTCTTCGCATTGGCGATCATCTGCCGGGCCGCTTCTTCACTCACGATCCAGTCAGCAGGCGCACCCAGACCGGAAATGGCATCGCGGAAGGCTTCGTGGATGTCCACATGCTTGGCCGTGGTCGGATCCACACCCGCCGCCATGCCAATCGTGTTCACCATCTCCTCGAACCGTACCGCCTTCTCGCGGTCCTCGGCGTGATGCAGGGGAGAGTCGAACTGGAACTGAACGTCAGCACCTCTGAGCGCCTGAGGAATCTCCCCGAAGGCGTTGTGCATCATCAGCAGCTCGAAGGTGCGATCACACAGCCCGCCGTTGTATTCCGCCTCCATGGGCTGGAACAGCGGGAGGGCCTGGCGGATGTACTCCTGAATCCGCTGGGACACCTCGTAGGCGGTCATCTCGCCGACCGGGGGCAGGGTCAATTTGTTCAGGTAGAACGCCGAGGCAATCGACTCCTTGATGTCGTCCCTGATGTTGAAGCCCGCAGGGAAAGCCCCTTTGTCCTGAACCAGAGGCCGCACAGCCTCGCCCAACCGCTCATCGTAGGCCGCATCAATCCACGTGAGCCCACCCGCCATCAGGTTGACATCACTCCTCAGTGCCTCGTGTGTGGCCAACAGGGGCGGATTCACGTACTTCTCGCCCGCCTCCAGCAGCGTAAGGGTCACAGCCTGTATCAGCCGCGCATCCGGCAACGCCACCACCACCGCAGGGGAATACGCATACTGGCTCTGAGAAACCGTGGACCAGCGCGGAATCACGTACCTGAAGAAGTCCAACTCCACATCTTCCATGACGTGCTTGTTGTCCTTGTCGTAGTACACCGAGCGGTACTTCCGCTTCTCCCCAGGCACCAGACAGTGGACGCAGTTGATCTCCTTGAACGGCTCCTTCTCCATGCACTGCCGTACTTTCTCGTGCACGTCCTTGAATTTATTGATCAGGTCACGTGCTGTCGGCTTCCAGCGCAGAAAGAACGTGTCAATCTGACCAGCCACGTTCTCAGACCACGCGCAGTCCTTCAGATGCCAATTCCTGTACAGCAGGCGCGCTTGCGTCCGATCCACCTCCACAGAGATAACCGCCTGCCCGAACGCAGCGAAGTCATGATCTCCCTCTTTCGTGGCCCGCACGAAACACGCCTGACGGTCGTACATGGCCCGTCTTTGCAGACCAGCCGCCCACTCCAGCCATTGCTTGACCTCAGTGGTCTCCTGGTCCTCTCGGCCCAAACCGATCTGAAACCAGTTCTCCTGCCGGCGCAGCATGGACGAGAACGCATCACCCAGATCCCTACGCGCCAGCACGGGATAGCCCGTCATGAGGTTGTCCGCGAACTCCTCGCCCAGATAGCGCGTGTAGGTGAAGTTCGCCCGCTCGGGGTAGAAGTGCTCAGCGATGACCTGCCACAGCGAGTCGAGGGACGACTTCTTGCTGAACAGGTGCTCCTCCATCTGCATGAGGAGTTTTAGGTCTTCCACGGCATTAACCTTTTCAAATATTGCTCGTTAGATGCCACGCCCCGCACGGGCACTTGTATGCGCGAAGGCGACGGTGCTTACCATGGAGCCTGGCGCGTCGCCGCGCATGAGACTTGCTAGAAAATGGGACCTTCCCCGGCGTCGGGCACACAGCACACAAATCGACGCGGTAGGCAGCCTCCATCACCCCAGCCCATCACTCAGAATCGTGCTCTGCCGACCACTGGAGAGCTTCCGCGCATCCCTGCGCCTGCGCTCCTGCTCCAGCACTTCTTCATCAGGCATCGGAATCACCGGCTGCGCACCCGGACGGTCTACGTCCTTCGTCGCGCCCAGCGTGAT
>DHQM01000110.1:6454-8756 GCA_002408105.1 Gammaproteobacteria bacterium UBA5338
GCGCCTTTTTTGATACCGCCCATATCAATGTCTCCTACTTGATCCAGGCCCCATGGTGGAGCCGATTGCATCCCTGACAGGCTATGCGACCGTCTTCGAGTAGCCGGTAGCACGACGAACCACAGCCACAGACCCAGATGCGGGAGTCGTGCTGCATCTCCAGCCGTTCAACCACGCCGAATTTGCCGCCAGGCTTCACCCGGATGCGGGGCTTTTGCCAGCCTTTCATCGCCGCCTTGCCGCCACGCGGCCCATGTTCACGCTCTTAGAAGGCTTGGTGTACGCCTTCCAGATTCGATGATGTGTCGCTCGCTTAGGGCCATCCGACCACGCCATCGCAACCGCGTCGCCCTTGTCCGTTGACCGCCCAAGCCGCTTGACCAGATTCTTCTTGCTCTCCAGCCGAATGATCTTCAGATCATCCGACTCCAGGCGGATCGCGCACAAATCTGATGTCAGTTCAGGATCAGGCGGCAGAGAAATGTTCGACCCACCCGGTTGCGAAGGGTCCAGCGCCTCGTACAGTCGGTAATAGACTTCAGTGCGCTTGTTGGCGAACTTGATCTTCCCCTGGAGAGTGCGGCCCATCGTCTCCGCAGCACCCAGATACCGGGTCACTGGAACGCCGTTGATCTCCAGATGTTCAGCCGGGCCGTTCCCATAGCCGCCACCGCAATCGACAATCACTTGCGCGCTATCCCTGCGATGCTTGATCACCAGGGCCGCAACATCTGTGCCTAATGGAGTTTTCACCCCAGGCTCGGTCAGCAGTTCGTCAAACCAGAAATCATGGCGCCTGGCCAGGACGGTCTGGTCTGGGCCGCCGCTCGCTACGTCCACGCCAATCGAACACATCGGCGCGTCTGACGGAGGGCTCGGCTTCCAACGCTCCTGCGCCGCCCTCACCCACTCGTAAGGGATCAACTGAAGTTCGTGATCCTGACGGACCTTCCCGAACTGGCCATCCCGTACCGCGCTTCTCAGGGGCTCAGGAAGCGCGTCCAGTTGCGCCACATAATCCGTGTTCTTCAGGTATGGGTTGTCGTGAACGCTCGACGGAATGAACGTCCGCGACATGGCCCGGACCGTCCGCTGCTCTCCCTCGTGCATGACCGGATTCCCGTCCATGTCATACACAAGGTACTCGCCAGGCCCATCAACCCACTTATCGTTGCCCTCGTGATCCGTGATCACCCAGCGCAACTCCCCAGGCTCAGCCGGATCGGGGTAGGTGGGATCGAGCCACGGCGCGAACATGGCTATGATCCAGTCACCCTGTTCGGCCAGCGGCGGGTTTGTGGCAAATACCACCCGCGTCCCCTGGCCTGGGGATGTGGATCTCACCCAACCCATGAGAAACCGCACCTGCGACTCCGCAAAGTGCACCGCCTCGTCAAGCCCTAGCAGGTCGTGCGCCTGTCCCTGCCAGTGCTGCTCATCTCCAACATCCTTGGCAGCGCCGAAATCAATCAGCCTGCCGTCATCCGTCCTGAGCTTCGGCGGCGGGCTGCCGGAGAATCCCTTGCTGGTGCCGTGGATCTCCTTTGCCCGATCCGTGATTGCCGCCAGGTCCGTGTACTGGCGCCGCATGATCAGGCTGCGCTTGTGAGCAGTGAGCGCTAGACCCAGCAGCAGGTCAGACTTGCCTCCACCACCCTGGCCGCCATAGAGCAGCACATCAGCCTTGCTGAAATAGGCGTCCGACTGAGGACCGGGCGAGGGAATCCACTTCATCCCCTGCGTCCCCTCGATCGCCAGCCTCTCTACCTCTGCCAGACGCGCAGGGCTCATCCCCTCGATACGCTCAAGGATGTCGTCGAGAAGATTACTCATTCTTCTTGAGTGCGCCTCAAGATGAACGCCAACCTGCGGGCCAGGTCAGCCGTCGAGCGGTCCTCGATCTGAAGCGCGCCGCCATCAGGGCCAACCAATTTGTCCGCAAAGGCCCCAACATCCACATGCTTGCCGATCAGTTCCAGGCGCTTGATGCGGTCCGACAGGCGCACCTTCCTCAGCCGTCCAATCTCCGCGCCCTCAGCGCCGATTGACTCGACCTCAACCCCAGCCACCAGACCTTGCCGCCACACCAGCGGCCATTCCTTGATCGGCAGTAGATTCCCGTCATCGTCATGAATGTCGGCAATGTCGGCCAGCGCTTCATCAGCAAGACGCTTCAGCAGCCACTCTGCGTCGATCTTGGTTGCCTCGGCACGTTCACCGATGGCTTCCTTGATGGCAGCCTGTATTTCTGGTTTTGAGAGGTTTTCCGAGCCGATCTTGCCGGCAGTTTTCTTGCTGTACC
>DHQM01000139.1 GCA_002408105.1 Gammaproteobacteria bacterium UBA5338
GCTGCAACAGCTCCAGGGCACCCTGGCGATTCCCTAACTGGTGGCGGGCCACGGCCAGGTGGTAGGCCACAGAGGGTTGGTCGCGGAGGGCCTGGTGCGCTTCGGTCAGCAGGGGCAGGGCTTCTTGCGCCTGGCCCGCCTTCACCAGTGACCAACCCAGGGTATCCTGAATCTCCATGGCGCCGGGAGCCTGTTTCAGTGCCCGGCGGGCGAAGTCCACGGCCTGTTCGGGGTCGCTCTTAAGGTAAAGGAACGCCAGGTTATTGAGTGCAATCGGGTGGTCTCCGAAGCGTTCAACGAGCTGGTGGTAGCGCTGGCGCGCGGCTGCGGGATCGCCGTGCTCCATCTCGAGCAAGGCAGCGGTCAGTGCCAGGTTCGCGTCCTGCGGCAGGCGCTCACTCCAGGTGCGGGCGCTGGCGAGCGCGGCGCTGGGATTGGCATTGCCGCGCTGCAACTGAATGAGCAATTGGGCGCTGGTGGGGATTGGAGCAATCTCCAGCGCGGCTTCGGCGGCTCGAATTGCGGCGTCGTATGCGCCCGACTGCGCCAGCGACCGGGCATGCATCGCGTGGGTTTGCCAGCTGTTGGGGGCACTTTGCTGCAAGGCCTCCACGGCTTGCTCCAGGGCCGTCCAGTCTTGGCCGGCAAGCGCGATGCGTGCCTGCGTGAGCTGAAGTTCGGGGTGGTCGCCCACCATCTTCTGCGCTTCGGCGATCGCTTCGCCAGCGCGCACGTGGTTGCCCAACGCCAACTCGCTCTCTGCCAACAGGCGCAGCGCCTGCGGGGTAGCGTGGACGTCAACAAGTGCGCGGGCACTGGTGAGCGCCCGTTGGTGGCGGTTGGCTGCTTGCAGCAGCTGGGTGGCCAGCAGCAGGCCTTCGTAGTTGCCGGTTGACCGCTCGTGCAGCCGCTCCGCAACCGCCGCGGCGTCCTCCGGGCGCCCCTGGCGCAGGTGGTGACGCGCGAGTTCGGCATGCACTGCGAGGACGTCTGGGTGGGCAACTTGCAACTCGCGCAGCCTGCGTTCGGCGGTGGCGGGGTTCCCACTCAGTTCATCGACCACCGCGCTGCGCACGGCCGCGGTCAGGTTGTCTGGATTCGCGGCCAGTGTGTCTTGGTAGAGCGCCTTGGCGCGGGTGTAGTCCTGTTGGGCCAGGGCCATCACTGCCAGCTCATTGCTTGCGGTGGGGTGGCCTGGAACCCGCTCGAGCGCACGCCTGAAAGCGGCGGTTGCGGCGGTTGTGTTGCCGGTGGCGCGGTGGATTCGGCCGCGCAACAAGTCGATTCCGGTGCCCGCCCCATGCTGTGCTTCGAGCGCGTCGATCGCGTCCAGGGCCGCCGCGGTCTTGCCTTCCTGCAGGTCAACACGGATCAGTGCCAATTGGACAGCCAAGTTGTCCGGAGCGGCTTTCAGGGCCGTTTCGAGGGTCTCCCGAGCGGCTACTGGATTGCCGGCGTTCAATTGGAGGATCCCCTGGCGGATGGCGATGTTGGTGTCATCGGTCAGAGAACTGATGCGCTCAATGGTGGCAGCGGCGCCTTCACTGTCCCCCTGAGCCAGGAGCAAGGAACTCTTGAGGACCAGCAGTGGCTGGTCATCCGGGCGGACCTCAAGCAACCGATCCAGGTGGGTTTCGGCATCGGCCAGCTTGACTTGCTGCAGCATCGCTTGCACCAGCAGTTGGTGCATTTGCAGGTCGCTGGGGACCGCTGCCAGGTATCGCTCAAGGGTTGCCTCGGCATCCGCCCAACGGCTGGCCTGGGACTGGGCGATGGCGAGGTTGCGCTGGGCCGGGAGCAAGGGCCCGCGGCGCAGGGCTTCCTCAAACGCGTTGATTGCGGCGGGGGCTTGGTGGCGCTGCAGCGCGACCAAGCCTCGCAGGTAGGGTCCAAGAGGTGCCTTTGGCGCAGCAGCGTTCAAGGCATCCGCATCGTCTTCGGCGGTTTCCGCGTCCCCCAATTGCAGTGCCAGTATGCCTCGCTTGAGCCGCACCTCTCCTGCGCGCGGGTTCAGCTGCAATGACCGGCCGAACGCCGCCAGCGCAATTTCCAGGTTGCCGACCTGCAGGGCTTGTTCGCCGCTCAGGGCCTGAACGCGGGCATCTTCGGGTGCCCGCGCGGTCAGGGCATCGACTTCCGACTGTGCGGAGTCGGCGCGGGTTGCGACCGCCACAGTCGCCAAACCCAGGGCCGCATCAAGGGATTCAGGCTGCAGGCGCTGGGCTTGGCGGAACTGCTCAGCGGCAGTATCGAACTGGGCCTGTTCGACAAATCCGTTGCCTGCTGCGACCAGCACCCGAACCTGCTCGTCGAGCGGCAGACCCTCCAAATTCACGATCCCATCGCGGTGGCGGACTCCCCCCTGCTCCACCTGGGACAGCAGTTGGGTGGCACGTTCTGATTGCGGAAAGCTGCGCAACACCCTGCGGGCTTCTTGTTCTGCGGCGTCCAATCGACCGCTGATCAGGTACAGCTCAGAGAGCAGCAGGCGCGCTTCAAGCTGTTCTGGGTCGCGTTGCAGGCTGTTTTTCGCCTCGATTTCCGCTTCGCGGACCGCACCCTGATTCCGGTAGGCAAGGGCAGCGGCCAAATGGTCTTCGGCTGTTCGGGTCGGGCGCAGCAAGGTCAAGGCGACCACCACGGCGGTGGCCACCAACGCACCCCCGACGAGCCACCAGATTCGCTGCACGGCTTGGTTGGCGCTGGCCGACTTCTTGGAACGGTTGGGCATGCACAACTCCTTTAAAGGCCTGTGCATTAGCCTAACCGGATTTGCCCAGAGCGCCAGTTCTTACGGCTCGAATGTGGGCGTCCGTCGTCACCCCGTCCCATCGCCCACGAAAGCTCAGGTCAAAATTCGGTAGAGCACCGTACCACGCAGATGCACCTGCCCGCTGCTGGCTTCTGCAACTTCCACGTCAGTCCAGAACAGCTCGTTGTCTCGCTGGCAGACGCGCCCGTAGGCCACCAGGTCGCCTTTGGGCGGCGGTGTCAGCACCTGTGCCTGGATCGCGGGCGTTGACGCCTTGTAGGCGCCAGGCCCGGTCTCGGCCCAGGCTGCCATGGCGCCGGTGGTGTCGAGCAACGCGAGCGCCGCCCCTTCATGCACGGTGCCTTCTGCAGAGGCGTTGGCTGCCGAAAAGGGCATGCGCAACCGCGAGGCGCCGGACCGCATCAGCTCCACCTCAATGCCCCGGGCGCCGATGAAGTTCACCGCACCGATGTTCTTGCCCATTGGGCCAGGGTCCACATCGCCGTCGTCTCCGGAACTGTGGTACAGGGTGGGGCTTGGGTTGGCAAAGCGGGCATGCAGGGCCAGCGTGGCCTGTGAGATCGGTTTGCCAGCGGCGCTTCGCACGTAGACTTCGACAAAGCACAGCTCCCGGCCGCGGCGCAGCAAACGCGCCTCTGCTGTGACGGTTTCCTCGATGGCTGCGGCGAGGTAATTGATTTGAAAGCCTGCGGTGTGCCAGGGGCCGGATTCGGCCCCCAGCGATTGGCGAATGATCGCGTGACCGCCGATGACCGACAGTGACGCGGCCACACCGCCATGAAGCACGCCACCAGGGTTGCTGTTGGCTTCTCGATAGGGCAGGTGCAGCAGGGTGCGTTCCGGTTCAATGGGCTCGGCGCTGACACCCAGGGTTTGGCAGTAGGGCGTGGTGTTCAGCCAGTCGGTCAGGGTGTCGCTCATGGCAGCGTCTCAAGGGGACCGCGGTTCGCGCGCAGTGCGGCTGCACGCGTTGTCCAGGGCCACCTTCTCAGAACTCAGGAATCAAGCAGGAATGGATCGATTCTTCGTCAGGGATCTCCCGCGCCAGGGTGCGGATCGCAAGCTCTGCATCCTTGAGCGCGAAGTCGTGGGTGTGCATTTGCTCCAGGGGGGCGCGGCGCGACTCGATCAGGCGAATGGCACTGCGGTAGCCACTGCTCGTGACGCCGATTGCACCTTTAATGGTGATTTCCTTCACGACGATCAGGTCGGAGACAAAGTCCGGGATGGCTTTGAACCCTTTGACTCCGGCAAGCACGATGGTGCCGCCGGTCCTACAGAGACTGAGGGCGTCTGCAATGGGCTGGGTGGCGTAGGACGTCACGTCCACCACCACATCGGCGCCACGGCCGTTGGTGATTTGCTGCACACGCTCCACGGCGTTTTCGTTTTCGACATCGATGCAGTGATCGGCACCAAAGCCTTTTGCCACCTGCAGCTTGTCGGCATCGGCGCTGAGGCCTGTCACGATGATGGTGCCCGCCCCCGCCTCACGGCAGGCGAGCACGCTGGCCAGTCCGCGTTGTCCTGGTCCCATGATGACCACAGTGTCTCCTATGCGGGTCTGGGGTAGCTCCACCGCCCAACGGAATCCAGCCCCTAGCGGATTGAACATCACGGCAATTTCGGCAGGCAGTTGCGGGTCCATCTTGTGGACCACCGAGTTGGCGTCGATGAACATGTACTGGGAGTAGGCGCCCCACAACCCAGGGGATTCGTCTACTGGGATGTACGAATAGATTCGCCGGCTGTTGCAAATGTGGTAACTGCCGGCCAGGCAGTTGTCGCAAAAATGGCAGGCGAGCATGGTCTCGACCGCGACTCGGTCGCCGACGTCCACGCCCCAGCGCCGCGCCGCGCGGTCACCAATTGCGGCGATGGTGCCGAGGGGTTCGTGCCCTGGGACGACGTTCATCGGGGTGCTGAGGGCCCCGGAGTATTGCTCATAGTCGCTGCCGCAAATGCCGCACGCCTCGACCCTCAACAGGGCGCTGTCGTCATCAATGTTCGGCAGGGGGATGTCGCGCGCTTCGAGCGTTCGGGCGGCAGTTTGCACCATGGCGAAACTGGTTTTCGGCAGACTCATGACCGGCTCCTGTTATGGTTTTAGGCTGTTCCTGGGCCTTGATCGCGGTCTCAGCCATCAAAACACAGCCCTTCGGTACAACACAAGTTGGCGCACAAGGGCGAACGCAGTAGGATGGGATGCGTCTCGGCGCTGCGCATTCGATACCAATAATTTCGCGCAATCAGGCCGAATTTTTGCGAGAAACCAATCGATTGGCTTGCCCGGCAGGCGTGCTGACGGCAGCGCACCCGGAGCGCTGCGCACGGCCGGACCCCATCAGCTACAAGGAGTGGCCCATGACCAGCCCACAACCGCAACCTCGAGTGCCAATGCTGTCTCTTGACGAAGCCCGTGCCCGCGGCGAATCCGTGGGGTTGCACGAGTCTTTGCGTGAACTCAGTGTGTTTCGGGTATTGCTGCAGCATCCGAGCCTGGCAAAAAACGTTGGTACCCTGCTGATGGGGCTGCTGTTTGAGGGCAACACCCTTGATGCCCGCTTGCGCGAACTGATCATCATGCGCATCGGTTGGGTCACGGGTTCGGACTACGAGTGGACCCAGCACTGGCGGGTGGCACTGATGTTTGAAATCAGCGAAGCGGAGATCCTCGCGGTGCAGCAGTGGCGCGAGAGCGACCTGTTGACTGCGGCGGACAAGGCCGTGCTGCAAGCGACCGATGACGTGCTGGAACTGGGGGCCATCGCCACCTCGACCTGGCAGCAGGTCGAAGGGCACCTTGAGACCCACGCCGAACGGGTCGAGCTGGTCATGGCCATCGGCAATTGGCGCTTGTTTTCCCAGCTGCTGCTGAGCCTGCAGATCCCACTTGAAGAAGGGGTCGAGTCCTGGCCGCCGGGTGGAGAGCCCGCGCCAGCGGCGCTGGACCCCGAGTTTCTGCGCCGATAACTGCGCCGGCCCGGAGCGCGGTTCCAACGAGGATTTCAGACATGATCAGCATTCCGCAATTTGCAAACTACAACGCCGAGGTCGCCCAGGGCCTGCTCGAAGGCAGCAAGCAGCAAACTGGGTTGCCCGGGTTTGTCGACATGAGACTGCTCGAGTTCGGGCCGGGCACTTTGGTTGCCGAGGTGCCAGTGCGTGCCGACCTGCTCACGCCGTTCGGCACCATGCACGGGGGTGTGATGGCTGGTTTCATTGACCACGTGCTGGGCGTTGTCCTGTACCCCCTGATGGAACCGGGTCAGTGGGCAGCGACCACCGAGTTCAAGCTCAACTACATGGCTTCGGTCAGCACCGGTACCCTGCGGGCCGAATCCGAGGTGGTGTCGATGACGCGATCGACCGCTGTGGTGCGGGCGTTGGTGAGCAACGAAGGGCGGATCTGTTGCGCTGCCCAGGGCACCTTGTTGATCCGGACGCCCAAGAAGCAGGGAAATTAGAGGTCGCAGTGTGGGCATGGGGCGAGGCTGTACCGCGGCGACGCTTGCGCTCGCTTGTGATCCGGGTACAATGCCGGCCTTCTTTCGGGGGCCGTTAGCTCAGCTGGTAGAGCAGTTGGCTTTTAACCAATTGGTCGCTGGTTCGAATCCAGCACGGCCCACCACCTCGCTTGAATCTTTCCCAGACACCTGCCCGCTTGCCGAACGCTCTCACATTGGCGCTGGCGCAGCCACGCCTGACATTGACCGATTGCATTGCATGGTGACAGGGCTGCACCGCGGTACGGCTGGTCCAGGGACCAGGTAGAGCATGGGCCGGTAACCGGTCGAGGACGACAAGCTCCGACACTTGAACAGCGGCCCCACCGGCCCCATCAACAACTTGCGTCGTGGAATAGTGACGGCTATGTTACACGGCCCCTTGCGGCCCATGTCGTCGTTGTTTGTTGAACAGAGTCCGCCCATGAGCGCCACCGAGCAGTTACTCAATCGCCAGGAAATCGCCACGGATTTGTTTCTGGACGTGCGCGAGGATGCGGGTGTCAGCGAGGCTGAATACCAGAGCTATCGAAAGCGCATCGAGGCCCTGTTGCGCCGTGAAAACGCCGTTGTGGTGGCGCATTACTACACAGACCCTTGGATTCAGCGCCTCGCCGAGCAGACCGGTGGGTACGTCTCGGATTCCCTGGAAATGGCCCGCTTCGGTCGCGACCACAGCGCCACCACCCTCGTGGTGGCCGGGGTGCGGTTCATGGGCGAGACAGCCAAGATCCTGACCCCCGACAAACGGGTGTTGATGCCGACCCTGGAGGCGACCTGCTCACTGGACATTGGCTGTCCGAGTGATGAGTTTTCTAGGTTCTGCGACGCCCACCCGGATCGCACAGTGGTGGTGTACGCCAACACCTCGGCGGCGGTCAAGGCACGCGCCGACTGGGTGGTGACCTCGAGCATCGCTGTGGACGTGGTCGACCACCTAGCCGATCGCGGTGAGAAGGTGCTGTGGGCGCCAGACCGCCACCTGGGCAGCTACGTTCAGGCGCAAACCCAGGCTGACATGTTGCTCTGGGACGGCGCCTGCATCGTGCACGAAGAATTCCGCGCGAGCGGAATTCGAGACCTGAAACGGGTCTACCCGGATGCTGCTGTGCTTGCGCACCCGGAGTCTCCAGCGGCTGTACTGGAGCTGGCCGATCGGGTTGGCTCGACCTCTCAGATCATTGCCGCTGCGGCGAGCATGCCTCAGTCGACGTTCATCGTCGCCACCGACCGGGGACTGATGTACAAGCTGGAACAGCAGGTGCCCCACAAGCGGTTTCTGGAAGCACCCACCGCAGGCCGAGGCGCCCACTGCTACAGCTGCGCCCACTGCCCATGGATGGCGATGAACCAACTGGACAACCTGTTGCACTGTCTTGAGGCTGCGAGCAATGAGATTCGGGTGCCCCGCGAGGTTGCCAAGGCGGCCATGCGCCCCCTCGATCGCATGCTGGGATTCCGCCGAGCCCAGCAGCCGTCTGCGGTCGCCTGAGCCAACCCACAAGCCCTCCCCCTGCAGGTTGTATTCGGGTTATCCCAACCGTTGGATTTGCGTGCGCAGCTCGCGCAAGCGCTCCAGCTGTTCGCGAATCCGAGCCTGTTCAGCGAAGTTGTCGCCACTCAACTGCAGGGCGTACTGCAGTTGGTCAATGGCCTGATCAAGCTCGCCATGCAGTGTCAGGTGTTCGGCTCGCGCCAGGTGCACCCCACGCAGGTTGCCGATCTTGCCGCGTGCCTCCATCAGTTTTTGCCACACCCAGGGGTCATTCGGGCGGGACCTGGAGAGCCTCGCCCACTGGCGCTCCGCCTCAACGTGCTCACCCATGGCGCTTGACAGCTCGGCCTGGGCGGCCAACAGCGGGTACCGGTTGGGGTGCAGCGCGAGCGCCGCGGACAGCCGCGCGTGCGCGGTCTCGTGGTCACCCTGTTGCAGTGCGATCTGTGCCTGCAGCAAGGCCACAGCATCCAGGCTGAGAGGGTCCTGGTTCAGGCGGTCGAGCATCCGGTCCAGTGCCGCGAGTGCCTCGGCGTTGCGCCCGTCACGGGCCAGTGCCACGGCGAGGCCATATTCGCTCGCGAGCCGAGACCCGGTTTGTCCCGAGGCCAACTCAGACCGGAACTGCTTGATCGCCGTGGTCGCCGTGGCTGGGAGCAGCGCCCGCACCCGCGCTCGCATGAGTTGAAACTCCAGCCGGTCTTGGATGCCGGACCCACGCAGTTGGTCTGCCCGGTTTGCGCTTTCGGCGATTCGGTCCTCGGTCAATGGGTGGGTGGAAAGAAATTCCGGAACTGCGGTACCGGGAAAGGGCCGGGCCCGCAGCATCTGGCGAAACATGTCGGGCATGGCTTGGGCTTCATACCCGCTGGCAGCGAGGTTGGCCATGCCGAGGTTGTCGGCCTCGCGTTCGGCCTGGCGACTGAAGCTCAGTTGGCGCTGCACCATGGCAGCCTGGGTGCTGGTGAGGATTGCAAGGCCCGCGTCGCCGCTCCCGGAGGCCGCCAACGCCACCGATGCGAGGAGCGCGGCCAGCGCGGGCAGCGCTGATTTTTGGGCATCTTCGGCCTGTCG
>DHQM01000174.1 GCA_002408105.1 Gammaproteobacteria bacterium UBA5338
CGGCCGCCTGAAACCCCTCGACGCCACCCGGCGCGCGCTGGAAATCGCCGCCGCCGGCGGCCACAGCCTGTTGTTGATCGGTCCGCCCGGAGCGGGCAAGACAATGCTGGCGCAACGCCTTCCCGGGCTGCTGCCACCACTGTCCGAAACACAGGCGCTGGAATCCGCGGTGATCCGCTCCGTCAGCCGCCAGAGCTTCAGCCCCGAAAACTGGCGCGCCCGCCCCTGGCGCGCGCCGCACCACACCGCATCCGCCGTCGCATTGGTCGGCGGTGGCAGCCATCCACGGCCCGGTGAAATCTCACTGGCCCATCACGGCGTGCTGTTCCTCGACGAACTGCCGGAGTTCGACCGAAAAGTGTTGGAAGTGCTGCGCGAACCGCTGGAGACTCGCCATATCACCATATCCCGCGCAGCCCGCCAGGCGCAGTTCCCCGCCAACTTCCAACTGGTAACAGCGATGAACCCCTGCCCCTGTGGCTACCAGGGTCATCCAACCCGGGAGTGCCGGTGCACGCCGGAACAGATCGCCCGCTATCGCGGCCGCGTTTCGGGGCCCCTGATGGACCGGATCGACATGCACCTCTCGATGCCACCCGTTACGTACGGAGAGATGTCGGCCAGGGGCAGCGACGCGGCCCCCGGGAGTGACGTCGTCCGGGAACGCGTGGTCGCCGCGAGGGCCCTGCAACAAACCCGCCAGGGCGAACTGAACCACACGCTCACAGCCGCTGACACCGAAAAGCACTGCCGACCGGATGCCGCCGCCGCTGCGCTGTTGCAACAGGCAATGACGCGTCTCGGTCTGTCCGGGCGGGGTTACCATCGGCTGTTGAAGGTCGCCCGCACAATTGCCGACCTGGCGCACAGCCCTGAGATTTCAGAACCCCACGTCGGTGAGGCAGTGCAGTACCGGGTCCTGGATCGGACCGGGCTTTCGTGAGGAACAGGATGCACGGAGGTATTGGACCGGACGTCCCTTCGGTGTTGACTTGCCGGACCGGCTGGCTAGAATGCAAACAAGCGTCCCAGCTACGAGCGCGGCAAGTTGCGCCGGTCGCCGGCTGGCAACCGTCCCGATCCCTGCCGACCACCGCTCCCGGAAATCTCGGGGCTGTCGGCGAGCCGATCAAGCCACCTGATCATTCAACACCCAACACGGTTCCTATTCCTCAAATATGAGCAGCAACGTCCAACATGTCACCGACAGCACTTTTGAACAGGAAGTGTTGCAGTCCGATTTACCGGTACTGGTGGATTACTGGGCTGAATGGTGTGGTCCCTGCAAAATGATCGCACCGATCATCGACGAGATCAGCGCCGATTACGCCGGGCGCATCAAGATCACCAAACTGAACATCGACGAGAACCCCCAAACCCCGCCGAAATATGGCATTCGGGGCATACCAACTCTGATGCTGTTCAAGGGCGGCAACGTCGAGGCGACCAAAGTCGGCGCATTGTCAAAGTCGCAGTTGACCGCCTTTCTGGACAGCAACATCTGAACCCAGCCCCAATTCGAGTATTGTCCCCCGTCGTCCTCACCCCATCGTCATACCGGAACCCGGTCCCTTAAAGTTAGAAGACGTAACGGACCCGCCCCAACCTGACCACTCTGTGACCGGCAGTCCCTCCGGTCCCGGGCCGAACCGCGAAACCGGCGACACCCCGGAACTACTCAAGCCCACCGCACCGGTGGCAGCCCTCCCCCACTTTCGACTGAACGACCCCACCAAGGCGCATTCCTATGAACCTCAGTGAACTCAAGTCCGCTCCGATCTCGCACCTGGTGGAAATCGCCAAGGAAAACCAGATCGACAATATCGCCCGGCTGCGTAAAGAAGAGATCATCTTCGCGCTGCTCAAAACCCATGCCCGCAAAGGCGAGGATATCTACGGCGAGGGGGTGCTCGAAATCCTGCAGGACGGTTTTGGTTTTCTACGCTCATCCACCAGCTCGTACCTGGCCGGCCTCGACGATGTCTACGTGTCGCCGAGCCAGATTCGCCGCTTCGGCCTGCGCACCGGCGACACCGTCACCGGGAAGATTCGCCCGCCGAAGGACAACGAACGCTATTTCGCCCTGCTGAAGGTGGATGAGATCAACTTCGAGCCGCCGGAAAACGCCAAGAACAAAGTACTGTTCGAGAACCTGACCCCGCTGTTTGCCAACGAGCAACTGATCCTCGAAACCGGCAACGGCACTACCGAGGACATCACGCCGCGCATCATCGACATGGTCTCCCCCATCGGCAAGGGACAGCGCGGACTGGTCGTATCGCCGCCGAAGGCGGGCAAAACCATGATGCTGCAGAGCGTCGCCCAGTCCATCGCCGCCAACCACCCGGAGTGCTACCTCATCGTGTTGCTGATCGACGAGCGGCCGGAAGAGGTGACCGAAATGTCGCGCACCGTGCGCGGCGAAGTGGTCTCCAGCACCTTTGACGAGCCGGCCACACGCCACGTCCAGGTGGCGGAGATGGTGATCGAAAAGGCGCGCCGCCTGGTCGAACACAAACGCGACGTGGTGATCCTGCTCGACTCCATCACCCGTCTGGCGCGAGCCTATAACAACGTGGTGCCCTCGTCGGGCAAGGTGCTCACCGGCGGTGTCGACTCGAATGCCCTGGACCGGCCGAAGAAATTCTTCGGCGCTGCCCGCAACATCGAAGAGGGTGGCAGCCTCACCATCGTCGCCACCGCCCTGGTGGAAACCGGCTCGCGCATGGACGAAGTGATCTACGAGGAGTTCAAGGGTACCGGCAACATGGAGGTACACCTGGAGCGCAAGATCGCTGAGAAGCGTGTCTACCCGGCCATCAACATCGCCCGCTCCGGCACCCGTCGCGAAGAGCTGCTGATTGAAGAAGGCGACCTGGCGAAAATCTGGATCCTGCGCAAACTACTTCACTCCATGGACGAAATCGGCAGCATGGAGTTCCTGCTCGACAAAATGCGTAACACCAAAACCAATACCGAATTCTTCGCATCGATGAAAGGTTGATGCCCGCAGTCAAAGTCAAGTCACACCGTTAAACCCCACTAACTTCTAACCTCGGAGCCCGCCATGAAAGCCCCAGTTCGCGTCGCCGTCACCGGAAGTGCAGGTCAAATCGGATACTCCCTGCTGTTTCGCATCGCCAGCGGCGACATGTTGGGCCCTGACCAGCCGGTGATCCTGCAACTGCTGGAGATCACCCCGGCGCTGAAAGCCCTGGAAGGGGTGGTGATGGAGTTGAACGACTGCGCCTTTCCGCTGCTGCACGGCATCGAGACCTCGGACGACGCCAACGTGGCATTCAAGGAGGTCGATTACGCCCTGCTTGTGGGTGCCCGTCCGCGCGGCAAGGGGATGGAGCGCAAGGATCTGCTGA
>DHQM01000198.1:0-3819 GCA_002408105.1 Gammaproteobacteria bacterium UBA5338
ACTGCAGTCGGCTGGTGGTGCAGTTCCATCAGCCAATCGATCAGCCGCAAGTCGTCTGCCCGACACTCGATGCCAAGGGCACCCTGACCCACTGCCGGCAGCATCGACTCGGGGAGCAGCCGCTCGCTGATGCGGTGGGTCAGCTCCATGCGCTTCAGACCGGCGGCCGCGAGGACGATGGCGTCAAACTCACCGGCATCCAGCTTGGCCAGGCGGGTCTGCACGTTGCCCCGCAGATGGCGGATTTGCAGGTCCGGTCGCTTGGCCCGCAGTTGGCACTGGCGGCGCAGGCTCGAAGTGCCAACTCGGGCGCCCTCAGGCAGCGCGGCGAGCCGGTCATGGCGTGGCGCCACCAGGGCGTCGAGCGGGTCTTCACGCTCACAGATGACGGGCAGTGCAAGCCCATCCGGCAGCGCCATCGGGACGTCTTTCATCGAGTGCACGGCGAGGTCCGCCTGACCGGCATAGAGTGCGGCTTCAAGCTCCTTGACGAACAACCCCTTGCCACCCACCTTGGCGAGGGGCACATCGAGCAGCTTATCGCCGCGGGTCTCGATCGGAACAAGGTCAACTTCAAGTTTGGGGTGTCGGGCCAGAAGCTGTGCTTTGATGTGTTCGGCCTGCCACAACGCCAAGGGGCTGCGGCGCGTGGCGATTCGAAGGCGGCGGGGGTCGTTCATGGTGCTGCGGTACTCGGGGGACAGGAAGCGCCATGATACGCGCTCCCCCAAGGCCCTGCACGGGGACCGCTCAGGGCCGCTCCGCCAACCGCGAACGCACCGCCGCCGCATGGCGACGGCTGACCACGAAGTCCCGGTCGAGTCCGCGCAGCCGGATCTGGTGCTGCCCGTCAACGCGCAGCAACCGCTCGACCCGATCCAGGGCGACCAGGGCGTTGCGGTGGATGCGCAAGAACCGCTCACCATGCGTCTGCTCCAGCAATTTGAGCGGCGTGTCGATCAGCGCCTCGCCCCCTTCGTGAAACACGCTGACATACTTTTGGTCGGCGACAAAGGCGAAGACGGCATCCAGCGGGATGCGCTCGACTCCCTGGCGGTTCTGGACCAGCACTGCCGCGCCCGGCTCACCACTCGCCTCGGAGGGATTGCCCAGGGCCGATTGCTGCAATCGGTTGGGGCGTGCCGCCCGCTCAAGACTGGCCAAGAGGTCGGTGCCCCGAATGGGTTTAAGGAGATAGCCCGCCGCCTGAACCTGCAGGGCATCAAGGGCATGATCATCGTAGGCCGTGCAAAAAACCACCGCCGGGGGTTGGCCCAGGCGCTGCAGCTCACTGGCCACCTGCAGGCCGTTGAGACCGGGCATGCGGATGTCAAGCAACACCACGTCCGGGGTGTGGCGCCGCGCCTGTTCTAGGGCACTCAAGCCATCCGCACAGCTGCCCACCAGCCGGTAGCCGGTGCAGTCTTCCAGCAGTCGCGCCAACCGCATCCGTGCCAGTGGCTCGTCGTCGACAATCAGGACTGTGCGGATCGATTCTGCGCTGCTATCGCGTACGTCGTTGTCCATGGCGCAACGGGATTGGCAGGAGGAGTCAAAGGAAAGCTTAGCAGGCTCAGGTGGCGGTCACCGCGATCCTCCAGCTTCAGTTGGGCACGCTCACCGAAGCAGGTGCGCAAACGCGCACGGATGTTGTCCACCGCCATGCCATGCCCAACCACCGGCGCGTGCCCCGGCGCAGCCGGGTTGTCCACCACCACCTGAACCAGTTCGCCCTCCAGCCGGGTGGCAAGGCGCACGCACCCGCCACCAAGCCGTGGCTGGATTCCATGGTAGACGGCGTTTTCGATCAACGGCTGCAAGGACAGCAGGGGCAGTGCCGCGCCCCGGGTCGCCGGATCCACGTCCCACTCCACCTGCAGCCGGTCGCCAAGCCGGGCGGCCTCGATGCGCAGATAACGTTCACAGAGGTCCAATTCCTCATCCAGCGGCACCAGGGCTGCACCCGCCTTCAAACTGGCCCGAAACAAGGCGGAGAGGTCCTCCACCGCGGTTTCTGCGCGCTCCGGGTCGGTGACGATCAACGCCGCAATGCTGTTCATGCTGTTGAACAGAAAGTGCGGCCGAATGCGCGCCTGCAGCGCGTCCAGGCGCGCTGCCAGAACCGCCTGCTGCTGGCGGCGCAGGCGGTCACCCAAATACAGGTAACGCAACACCGCACCGACCACCAGTGCGCAGATCAGCAGGTTGCTGAGCAGATGGCCGAACCACGGCTCGCCGAACTGCCCGCCAGACATGAGCGCGATGGACCCAAGGGTGACCGCGCCCGTCACCGACAACGCCAGCAGGAACAAGGCGCCGAGCGCCAGCGCCGGTGGCTGGCGCACCAGCCAGGCGCGAGCCGCCCACACGCCAAGCGCGCTGGTGAGGGCGCACCACTGCACGAACAGCGACCAAAGTCCGAGGCGCGCCCAGTCGAAACCCTGCAGAGGTGCAGCCGCCAGCACCAGCACGATGGCCAGCAACTCAGCGCCCAGTACCAGCATGAACAGGGGCTGAACGCGAGAAAAATCGGGGATCAAGCCTGCGCTTGGGGTGTCGGTCTCTGGGGACGCTGCGCCCATGCCTCGGCCTCGGTCACACTGCTGTTAGAATGCGCCCTCCGGTCCCGGATGCGGCCCGGGTCCCTCGCATTTCACCCGCAATAAGCCTATAGCCGATGAGCGAAAAACAGCAAACCGAAAAGTTATGGGGCGGCCGCTTCCAGGAAGCGACCGATGCCTTCGTAGAGCGCTTTACCGCCTCGGTGCAATTCGACCAGCGCCTGGCCCAAGAGGACATCCGCGGGTCCCTCGCCCACGCCCAGATGCTGGCCCATGTCGGGGTGCTCACCGAGCAGGAGCTGGCGGCGATCCAGGACGGGCTCGGCACCATTGCTGCGGAAATCACCGCAGGCAATTTCGCCTGGTCGATTGCGCGTGAAGACGTGCACATGAACATCGAAGCACGGCTCACGGAGCTGATTGGCAATGCGGGCAAAAAGCTGCACACGGGGCGTTCACGCAACGACCAAGTGGCGACGGACATCCGCCTTTACCTGCGTGGCGCCATCGACCGCGCCCTCGACGAACTGCACCGGCTGTGCACGGCGCTGGTGAACCTGGCCGAGCGGGAAGCCGACACCATCATGCCCGGCTTCACGCACCTGCAAAGCGCCCAGCCCGTCACCTTTGGGCACCACCTGCTCGCCTGGTACGAGATGTTGGCGCGCGACCGCGAGCGGCTGGTCGACTGTCGCCGCCGGGTGAACCGCATGCCCCTGGGGGCGGCCGCCCTGGCCGGCACCAGTTACCCGATCGACCGGGAGATGACCGCGCGGCTGCTGGGCTTCGACGCCATCGCGGAGAACTCATTGGACGCGGTGAGCGACCGGGACTTCGCGATCGAGTTCACCGCTGTGGCGACCCTGGTCATGACCCACCTGAGCCGCTGTTCCGAGGAGCTGGTCCTCTGGACCAGCGCCCAGTTTGACTTTATCGACCTGCCGGACCGCTTTTGCACCGGCTCATCGATCATGCCGCAGAAGAAAAACCCCGACGTCCCTGAGCTTGTGCGCGGAAAAAGTGGCCGCGTGCTCGGACACCTGGTGGCGCTTGTGACCCTGATGAAGGGCCAGCCACTGGCTTACAACAAAGACAATCAGGAAGACAAGGAGCCGCTGTTCGACGCCGCCGAGACGCTGCAGCTCTGCGTCACCGCGATGACCGGCATGGTCGCCGACATGAAGGCCAACCGCGCGGCGCTGCAGGCCGCGACCGCGCACGGCTACCTCACCGCCACCGACCTGGCCGACTGGCTGGT
>DHQM01000198.1:3937-11283 GCA_002408105.1 Gammaproteobacteria bacterium UBA5338
ATATGCGCGCCGCCGCGCTCGAGGGCTTCGCCACCGCCACCGACCTCGCCGACTACCTGGTCAAACGTGGCCTGGCCTTTCGCGACGCCCACGAAGTGGTCGGCAAAGCCGTCCAAACCGCCATCGCCACCGGCTGCGACCTCGAAGCACTGCCCCTCGACACCCTGCGCGGGTTTCACCCCAGCATCAACGAGGACGTGTACGCAGTGCTGAGCCTGGAAGGTTCGGTCGCTGCCCGCGACCACCTCGGCGGTACGGCACCGAACCAGGTGCGCGCCGCCGCACTTCGGGCCCGTGAGGCACTCGCTACCAACGCCCCGGTGCGCACCCAGGGCTGACCGGGCAACGCACCCCACCGCCGGACATCCGCCTGCCTATACTTAGGCAGGCCATGTTCGAGCACCGTTCCCACAACCGTCCCGCCCGCCCTGCACCCCGCCGGCCGCGGCCTCTGCACTGCCGCACGGCGGTGTGACCGAGCGCAGCCGGCACCATGCGATCACCCTCCATTCGGCTTGCCACCCCGAGCGGCATCGACCGCAAATCCCTGCGTCTGGCAGCGGAGCGTTTTATGGCGATCAATGCGGGCCGCTTCGAGCGCCACCTGAGCGGCTGCACACCCGCCCAGCGGGACTGCCTGGTGGTGTTGCCGCTGCTGTTCGGAGTGAATCACCCGTTGCTGCCGGGGTTTGTCGACTACCGGACGCCCGCAGGCATTGTCGATTTCGAACCCAGCACTGCAGCCCAGGCAGCGGCCCAACGCAGCTTCCGGGGCTATCAGTTCCAGCGCGATTTGCCCGACCCCCAGGCGCCCCTGGAAGCACTTTATCTGATGGTATGTGTGGGGTCGGTCGGCTACACCAGCACCAGTGACCTGGACCTCTGGGTCTGCCACAGGGCGGACCTTTCCGCCGACGCGCTCGCCCTGCTGGGGCGCAAGGCCGCCGGCATCGAGGCCTGGGCCGCGCAGTGTGGGCTGGAGCTGCACGTGTTCAGGGTGAACGCAGAACGCTTTCGGGGCGGAACACCGCCACGGCTCTCCGACGAAAGTTCTGGCAGCGCCCAGCACCGCCTGCTGCTCGATGAGTTTTACCGGACCGCTTTGCTGCTGGCAGGTCGCTACCCCATTTGGTGGCTGATTCCTTCCGACCGCGACCCACACCACCTTGAACACGCGGAGCACCTGCGGTCACGGCGGTTCGTCAAGCCGGGCACCACCATCGACTTCGGTCCGGCAGACCCGACGCCCCAGGAAGAGTTCGTCGGCGCCGGGATTTGGCAACTCTTTAAGGGCATCGATGCACCCTACAAGTCCATCCTCAAATTGCTGCTTCTACAAAGCCGGGTGGAAGACCCCCATGCGCCTTCACTGAGCAGCGAGTTCAAGGCCGCGGTGCTTGAAGGCGAAACCGACCTCGACGTCCTAGATCCCTATGTGCGCCTGTACCACCGGGTCGAAGCACACCTGCTGCGGGCGAATCGCGAAGACCGCCTGGACCTGGCCCGGCGCTGCCTGTACTACAAGGCAGGGGTCGCCCTCAGCCGGCTGGCACCCGGGTCTCGCCTGTCCTGGCGGGCGCGGGTGCTGCACCAGCTCACCACGGATTGGGGCTGGGACGCCGACAAACTGCGCGCCTTGGACGAGCGTGACCAATGGTCGTTGCAGCGGTTCTTGCAAGAGCACCACGCGCTGGTCACCGAGCTGAACTACGGGTACCGGCTGCTGTCCCGGTTCGGACAGCAGCATCAATTGCGCGCGCGCATCCACAGCGAGGACTTCGCCTTATTGGGGCGCCGCTTGCGCAGCACCTTCGAGCGTCGCGCGGGAAAGGTCGAGCTGTTGGGGACCGGTTTGAGTCGGCCTTTGCTGGCGGAGGTGTTTCTCCACCGCGTCGCCACCAGTGGCATCTGGCAACTCCACACCTCGCCACCAGAGCGCGGCGGACAGCCGGTTCGAGAGGCCCGGGAGCCAACGGAACTGCTGGCCTGGTTGCATGGAAATGGACTGATCGACGCCGACACCCAGTTGCGCCTGAATTCGCCGACCGGCAACGCCACCGCCACCTGGGCGGTACAGTGCCTGCGGCAATGGCGCCCTGGCCCTTTTCTCCCTGCACCCTTGGAGCAGTATCGACAACCGGCCGAAGTCAGCGCCGAACTCTGGCTGATCAACCTCGCCGCTGGCCCCATGACGCAGCTGCACCAGCGTGGCTATGAGCGGGTTTCCAGTCAAGTCGACGCCCTCGCCTACAGTGGTTTGCGCACCAACCTGGTGCGCTCCATCGATGCCTTCGCGATGAACAGCTGGGAAGAGCTGGTTTGCGACCACAGCTCGGGCGACGGAAGCCTGCCCCATGCACTGGCACGCCACCTCAACCGGGTGGCAACCAACGCCACCCCTCCGATGCCTGAGGTGCGGGCCGCCCCATCGGGCCACAGCCGCACCATTGAGTTGCGGGTGGCCGAACTCTGCGCCACCGCCCAAGCCCAGTTCATCGGCGAACACGGCTTGCGCCCCGGCCGCCGGCTGTTTGAAATTGCGGGTCAACCCCATGCCATCGAGTGCCTGGGCCAGGCGGTGGAGGCGTTTGCCTTCGACTCACCCGAGGCACTGTGGGCCCACCTGCAGACTCCGTTGGACCGATTCGTGCCCTTGGTGGTCGAACCCGGCAGTTGGCGTGGCACACCGATCGCGGCCATTGCCGAACTCAACCAACCAGGGCGCATCGAAATCACATTCCGCTGCGCTTCAGGACGCGGCAGCTTGTGGATCACCGATGAACGGGGCGCTGTTGTGCACGTCGAGCGGGAGGCGGACGCCAGCCCCCGCCTGGTTGCACCCTGGTACGACTTCATCGAGCGCATCCTCGACCGTGAAACCGAGCTGCATGGCCAGGCCCGCCCGGAGGTGGCCCTGTTCGAGCTGTCCGGCATCGACAGCGGCAGCCATCGCGCCGAGCGCCGCGGCCTTGACGTGGTGCAGTCGCCCGTTCAGTTCACGCTGGTGGAAGCGGCGGTCCTGAACGACAGCGAGAGCGGGCCGAGGTACCAGGTGCGCTGTGGCCTGTCCGAGTTCACCCAGCACGACGCCGGAGACGGCTTCTTTCGCGCGGCCGCTGCGGCGATTTTCAGCGGCCGCAGTTCCGGCGAGCGCTATCCGTTTTACATCAGTGACCTGGACCTCGGGGTGGACCCTTCCCGGCCGGCCCCAACCGCCAGCTACCTCTGCCACAAGCTGCACCTCGAAGCCGGGCTGAACCAGGTTCTGCTCAACGCCTGATGCTGGAAGTGGTGCGCGACCCAAGCGGCCGGGTCAGGTAGAATCGGCGGTGTTTTGCGGTTGGGGGCACGGGTGCAGGTTCGGCTTGTTCATGTCATCGGGGTGGTCCTGCTGCTGACGCTGGTCGGCTGCGGGCAAAAAGGTCCGTTGTACCTGCCAGACACCGACACCAGACCCGCCCACTCGCTCGCAAGGCACTGAGCATGGACCACTTTCACTACCGCGACGGCGAACTCTACGCTGAAGACGTTTCGGTCGCTGCCCTGGCCGAAGCCTATGGCACGCCCTGCTACCTGTACTCGAAGGCAACCCTCGAGCGCCACTACCGGGCCTTCGATGAGGCTTTCGCCGGCCACCCCCACCTGATCTGTTATGCGGTCAAGGCCAATTCCAACCTGGCGGTGCTTGACGTTCTGGCGCGCCTGGGTGCTGGGTTCGACATCGTCTCGGTGGGCGAGCTTGAGCGCGTGCTCGCTGCCGGGGGTGACCCTAGACGCGTGGTGTTTTCCGGGGTGGGCAAACGCCTCGACGAAATCGAGCGGGCACTTGAGGTTGGGGTGCATTGCTTCAACGTGGAGTCTGCTCCGGAGCTTGAGCGCATCGAGGCGGTGGCGCGGGCACAAGGTACACCGGCGCCGGTGTCGATCCGAGTCAACCCAGACGTGGATGCCCAAACCCACCCCTATATCGCCACAGGCCTCGCCGAGAACAAGTTCGGCGTCGACATCCCGAGCGCCGAGCAGCTGTACGCCCAGGCGGCGAACTCGGCCCACCTGCTGGTCCGCGGCGTCGACTGCCACATCGGCTCTCAGCTCACCCAGCTCGCGCCCTTCTCGGCAGCGCTGGACCGGATGCTGGCATTGATCGATGAACTCGAGGGACGTGGCATCGCGATCGAACACCTCGACTTCGGCGGCGGCCTTGGTGTGCGCTACCAGGAGGAGTCCCCCCCTGACCCTGGAACCTATGTCCAGGCCCTGCTCGATCGAATCGGACCACGTCCTTTGCAGGTTATTCTGGAACCGGGCCGCGCCATTGCCGCCAACGCCGGCGTGCTGATCACCCGCGTCGAGTACCTCAAACACACCCCGGCACGCAACTTCGCGGTGGTCGATGCTGCGATGAACGACCTGATGCGCCCGACGCTGTATCAAGCCTGGCAGGCGGTTTGGCCGGTGCAGCCGTCCAGCGCCGCTGAAGGGTGTTACGATGTCGTCGGTCCGGTGTGCGAGAGCGGAGACTTTCTTGCCAAGTCCCGCGACCTGGCACTGGAGACTGGATCGCTCCTGGCGGTGCGTTCAGCGGGTGCGTATGGATTCACGATGGCATCCAACTACAACACCCGTCCCCGCGCTGCAGAGGTCATGGTCAGCGGTGGCCATCACCAGTTGGTGCGCCAGCGTGAAACCGTCCAGGAGCTGTTCGCCAACGAATCCCGATGCAGGGTCTAAAAGACCGTTTTTTCTACCATTGCCGGCCAAGCACGGAACAGCAATGCTATTGCAATTCACCAAAATGCACGGCGCGGGAAACGATTTCGTTGTCCTGGACCTGGTGACGCAACAGCTGGCACTCACGCCCACCCAGATCCGTCAGCTTGCCAATCGGCGCACCGGAATCGGATTTGACCAGTTGCTGCTGGTCGAGCCGCCGCAGGATCCGGACGCTGACTTTCGCTACCGCATCTACAACGCCGACGGCAACGAGGTCGAACAGTGCGGCAACGGCGCCCGCTGCTTCGCGCGCTTCGTGCGTGACCACAAACTCTCATGGAAGGACCACCTGCGGGTCGAAACCGCAGGTGGCTTGATTGAGCTGCAGCTTGAACGCGACGGGCGGGTACGGGTCGACATGGGCGCCCCTGTCTTTGCACCGGAACGCATCCCGTTCCTTGTCGATGCCGAAGCAGATAGCTACCAGATGGAATGCGCCGGCGAGGCCATCGAGTTCGCGGCGCTGTCGATGGGCAACCCCCACGCGGTGATCGAAGTGCCGGCCGTCGACTCGGCTCGGGTGGCCGAAATCGGTGCCGCGCTGAACAACGACCCCAGGTTTCCCGCGGGGATCAACGTCGGCTTCATGCAGATCGAGCGGCCGGAGCGCATCCGCTTGCGGGTGTATGAGCGGGGGGTGGGAGAGACACTCGCCTGCGGTACCGGCGCCTGCGCAGCGGTCGTCGCCGGCATTCGTTGGGGGCGCCTCGCCCCAAAGGTCGAAGTCCGCCTGCCGGGAGGACGCCTGCACATCCGGTGGGATGGCGCGGGAGAGCATGTCCACATGGTCGGGCCAGCCACCCGTGTATTCGAGGGCCAGATACAAATATGATCACCGAGGGCAACAACCCACAACCGCCTCTGGCTGTTCCAGACAAGGCTTTCGAAGCCGAGATCTCCGCCTACCTGCAGCAGCATCCGGACTTTTTTCAGCGCCACGAGCGGTTGATTCCGAACCTGGTTGTACACCACGACACGCGGGGTGCCGTTTCACTGGTGGAACGCCAGGTCGACATTTTGCGTGAGCGCGCCATCCATTCACGCCACGAGCTGAGTGCCCTGCTGCAGCGCGCCGAAGACAACGACCAGCTGGTCGCCCAGACCCAATCACTGATCCTTGCACTGATCGACGCGCAATCGGGCGCCCAATTGTTGGAAGCCCTCCAGCACAGCCTCATTGATGAGCTCGGGAACACCGCCGTCAATTTGCTGATCGACGCGCCCGCAGACGCCTTTCGGTCGACTGCCGGCATCCACACCCTGGCCGCGGCTGAGCGCAGCGCTCAACTCCAGGCGGTGCTGGATAACCAACGCAGTTGCTTTGGCCTGTTCCGCAGCGCCGAACTGGAGACCCTGTTTGGAGCGCAGGCGCCGCGGGTCGGATCGGCGGCGGTCGTCCCTGTGGTTCATGGCCCGGTGCGTGCGCTGCTCGCGGTCGGCCATGCGGACCAGCACCACTACCACGCGGGCATCGGCACCCTGTTCTTGGACCAGATCGTGGCAGTGCTTGGCCGCATGCTCGCGCGCTTCGCCACCGAACCCACCTAGCGGCCAGCATGCAGAAGGCGATCGAGGCATTTATCCGGGAGCTGCGCCAGGTCGAGGGGCTCTCTCCGCACACCTGTGACGCCTACCGCGCCGACCTGGAAAAACTCGCAGCCCACTGCACCCGCCATGGCCTGGACCACCGTGCGCTTCAGCCCGCGCAGCTGCGCCAATGGGTGGGCCAACTCCGGCGCAAGGGGCTCGGCAACCGGTCGATTCGCAGGCACCTCGCCGCGGCGCGACGGTTCTACGCCCACCTCGAACGCGACGCTGGCCTCGCCAGCAACCCAGCGCTCGGGATCAGTGTGCCGCTGAGGGAGCGGAAATTACCCAATGCAATGACCATCTCCGAGGCAGAGCAGCTGGTGGAAGTGCCCGGGACGGATTGGTTGGCGGTCCGAGACCGCGCCATTCTGGAGCTGTTTTATGCCGCCGGTCTGCGGCTACAGGAACTGGCCGATCTTGACCTGACCGATCTCAACCTTCGGGAACGCCTGGTGCGGGTGACGGGAAAGGGCCGAAGAACGCGCGAGACCCCCTTCGGCAGCGCCGCCGACCGTGCCGTCAGGGCCTGGCTCGGGGTGCGGTCCCAGCGGTTGCAAGGCGCCACCGCGGCGTTGTTTCTCTCCACCCGGGGCAACCGGTTGGCGCACCGCAGCCTGCAGGCCATGGTGCAGCGCCGCGGCGTGCAGCAGGGGCTCGACGGGCCGGTCTACCCCCACCGGCTGCGCCACGCTTTCGCGACCCACCTGCTGGAATCCAGCCGCGACCTGCGTGCGGTCCAGGAGTTGCTGGGACACCAGCAGATCGCCACCACGCAAATCTATACCCACCTGGACTTCGAGCACCTGGCAGCAACCTATGAGCACACCCACCCCCGCGCGAAACGCCGGGACGGCCAAGACCCATGAGCCGCATTCGCGCCATCACCTTCGACCTTGACGACACCCTCTGGGCTGTCACTCCTGTGCTGATCGAAGCGGAGGCCAGCCTGCTGGGGTTTCTGAGTGCGCGGGCACCACAGATCA
>DHQM01000014.1:0-7748 GCA_002408105.1 Gammaproteobacteria bacterium UBA5338
ACTACTGCAACCGCAAGTACGACTGCGCCAACGAATCCCGACCGGGCGTGGTCTCCGAGTTGTTGAAGCCAGAGCAGGCCGTCAAAAAGGTGAAAGCCGTGGCCGCCGCAATTCCCCAAATGACGGTGCTCGGGATAGCCGGTCCAGGAGATCCTCTCGCGAACCCCAAACGCACTTTTCGAACCTTTCGTTTGCTCAGCGAGCAGGCTCCCGACATCAAACTCTGTGTTTCAACCAATGGACTTGCACTGCCCGACCATGTTGAAGAGCTGTCCCGGTACAACATCGACCATGTCACCATCACCATCAACTGCCTAGACCCTGAAATCGGCGCGCAAATCTACCCCTGGATCTACTGGAACAACCAACGCATTCGCGGCGTAGAGGCGGCTCGCATCCTCATCGAGCGCCAGCAGCAAGGCCTCGAAATGCTTGCTGCTCGTGACATCCTGGTGAAAGTGAACTCGGTGATGATTCCTGGCGTCAATGACCAGCACCTGGAGGAAGTCAGCCAGGTCGTGAACCAAAAGGGCGCCTTTCTACACAATGTGATGCCGCTGATCGCGGAAGCCGAGCACGGCACCTTCTACGGCGTCATGGGCCAGCGTGGGCCCAGCGACGAAGAACTTCAGAACCTGCAGGACCGCTGCTCCGGTGACATGAACATGATGCGGCACTGCCGCCAATGTCGGGCCGACGCAGTGGGCCTGCTGGGAGAAGACCGCGGCGCAGAGTTCACCTGGGAGAAAATCGATCAAATGGACGTCGACTACGACTCCGCAATGACACGCAGGGCCGAAGTGCACAACGCGATCCAGGCCACCCTCGACGAACGCCGAGCAGCGATTGCGGAGCTTTCACCGCCTCAGGCGCTTGCGGGTGACACCATCGCAGCCGCGCCCCCAGCGCGGATCGCGGTGGCAACCAGCGGCGGTGGACTGGTCAACCAACACTTCGGTCACGCCACCGAGTTTTTGGTGTACGAAGCCACCGCGCATGGGGTGCGTTTTGTCGGTCACAGAAAGGTCGACGCCTATTGCACTGGCAGCCAAGAATGCGGCGAGCAAGAGTCGGCCCTGGAGGCGAGCGTTCGCTCCCTCACGGGCTGCGCCGCAGTGCTCTGTTCAAAGATCGGCTTTGGACCCTGGGAACGGTTGGAGAACGCCGGCATCATACCCAACGGGGAACACGCCATGGAGCCCATCGAGGAAGCAGTCATGACCCTGTACCAAGAACTCATCCAGCAGGGCCATGTCTTTTCAGCAACCGAGCACCTGGCCTGCACGAGCGCCGCCTGACAGCGGCGCGATCCCCCGGGAGACCCATCACCATGGCATTGCAAATCAACGCACTGTGCGTCAACTGTCACGCCTGCTTCAACGTTTGCCCGCAACAGGCCATCTACCCGAAGGATCCCCATTTCTTGGTGAACCCGAACAAGTGCACCGAGTGCGAGAGCGACTTTGACGTACCCCAGTGCGCAAGCATATGCCCGATCGAAGGCGCCATTGTTGATACATCGGGCACGCCACTCAACCCCGCGGGAAGCCTGACGGGCATTGCGCCAGAACACATGGAGCGGGCCCGCATCGATATCTCGGCGCGATGAGACGAAGGGATACCGCCGCGGTGTGCGAGGCCGGCCCAGCCCAGTGTTCACCCGCAAACGCCGCCTTTCTGGCAGAGATTGCGGCCGCCCAGCGGCAAGGGCTGACCGCGCTGCCAGGCGGGCTAGGGCTGGACGCGGCGCTGGCCCAGACCCTGCAGCAGCAGGTGGGTGGAGACCCCTGGACCGACCGCACTGGCGTCGATCGATTGCGGTCCGAATTGCTCGTGATGCGCCAGGACGAGCGAGACAACCTCTTCGGTCTGCTGCGCGATCACCGGCGGGGCACAGACCCCAGCGAATTGTGGATCGCAGTGGTGGTGGCCAGCGCCTGCCTGGGCAGTCGGCATCTGTGGCGGGACCTTGGGCTTGCATCAAGAGACCGACTGCGCGAACTGCTGAGCCACAACTTTCCGAGCCTGGTCGCGCGCAACACCCGCGACATGAGGTGGAAGCGGTTTTTCTACCACGAACTCTGCGAACGCGGCGGTGGGATCGCTTGCCTGGCACCGAGTTGTGATCAGTGCAGCAGCCGCCCGGAGTGCTTCGGGCCGGAGACCTAAGGGCTGTCGGCGGACAAAGGACCAAGATCCGGATAGAAGCGGCGCAGTACCTCCTGCTGTCCCCCGTACTCTCTGAGCAGTGCGTGCGGGTCCGCCAACTCGAAGTCAGCAAAATCAAAGCCGGGTGCCACAGTCGCACCAACCAGGGTCCAGCTGTCGGCCGCTGGCCGGAGCAGTTCGGCACCGAACCACCCACCGTGCGGAATCACCACTTGAAAGCGCTGCCCCTGGCGCCAATCCTGTCCCAGCAGGTGCTGACGGTACCCACCTGTGTGCGGAAACTCGTGAATCGCCAGGGGCGCACCGGCGTAAAAATGCCAGAGTTCATCGGAACGCAGGCGGTGAAACACCGAACGCTCGCTAGCTTGCAGCAGGAAATGGATCGCACTGCCGGTGGGACGCGCCCCTGGGTAGCGCGCAGGCAACGCAGACTCCGCCAAAGATTCGGACGCCAGGTAGCTGCGGCAGTAGTGCCCACCCTCCGGATGGGGCTGCATGTCCAACCGGTCGATCCAAATTTGGGCAGTCTCGACGGCGCTTCCCGCTGAGCTCATCCGGCGGCCCGCACCATCAGGCTTCGGGACATCGAAGGCAGCTGCAATTAAAAGTGGATTTCATCAACCGAGAGCCAAGGTTTGGCCTGCGCGTCGGCCACAGCGCGACACGTCAGCGTCCCTCGGTACAGGTTCAGCCCCGCGCGCAGGCTGGCGTGGCCTCGCAGTGCCTCACCCGTGCCCAGATCCGCAAGGGCCTGAACATAGGGCAGCGTGGCATGACTGAGGGCCTGGGCCGCGGTGCGTGGCACCGCAGCCGGTATGTTGGCCACACAGTAGTGCACAATGCCGTCCAACACGAATGTGGGGGCAGCATGGGTCGTCGGGCGCGAAGTCTCGAAGCAGCCCCCTTGGTCAATGGCCACATCCACAAGAGCCGACCCCGGGCGCATGTGCGCCAGCATGTCCCGTGTCACCAGCCTCGGCGCCCTGGCACCGGGAGAAAGCACCGCACCCACCACAAGGTCGGCACGCGCCACCTCGGCCTCAATGGTCGGGTCGGTGGCGTAGAGGGTCTGCAGGTGGCTTCCAAACTGGCGGTCGAGTTCGCGAAGGCGAGGCAGTGAGCGGTCAACGATAGCAACCTGGGCACCCATACCCATCGCGATCAGGGCAGCGTTGCTCCCGACCACACCACCACCAAGAATCAGCACCCGAGCTGACTCGATCCCCGGAACACCGCCCAGCAACAGGCCACTGCCGCCACGGGCCTTCTCTAGACAGGTGGCCCCTGCCTGGGTCGCCATGCGACCGGCGATTTCCGACATGGGCGCCAGCAGTGGCAGTTGCCCTGCTGCGTCGGAGACGGTCTCGTAACCGATGCCGATGATTTCGCGCTCCAGCAAGGCATCGGTCAACTCCGGAAGCGCCGCCAGGTGCAAATAGGTGAACAGCGTTTGCCCGGGGCGGAGCAGTTCCAACTCCTGGGGTTGGGGCTCCTTGACCTTGACCACCAGCTCGCCCGCAGCGTAGCAAGCGTCGGCAGCGGGCATGATTTCGGCCCCTGCCTGCACGTAGGTTGCGTCCGTGAAGCCGGCACCCTCTCCGGCCCCCGACTGGACGCAAACCCGGTGCCCGCGACGAACCAGTTCACGCGCGGCGTGAGGGGTCAGCCCCACGCGGTGCTCCTCGGTTTTCGTTTCTCTGGGAACCGCGATGTCCATCAGCCATGCCTTCCAGCACTCGAACTTGGCGCAGACGAGCGATTCCGCCGGCGCCATGCCCCATGGGGGGGCGCCGGCGGCGACCAGGGGGTGCGCACACACATCCCTCGCAGCGAGGGATGCAACAGGTATACCCAGGCATCGGCATCCACGCCGCCGAGGCAAACCCGTACCTTGCAGCGCCTGTACATCGGCCCTTCATACCGATCCAGCGCCGTCCATGCTTCTGCCGGAAGGTCGGGGTAAAGGCAACCCGTGATGGAGTCACGGGGGGCGCGGACCGCTGCCGGATGGCTTTGTCCCGGCACCCGAAACCGGCGGTGCCGCGGCAAGCTCGCGGGCACAATGCCGGGCCGCACACCCGTCAATGCAAAGAACCGGTTCAGATCGAGCAAGGTGCCATACACAAACAACCCCGGCCCGTTGCCCCGCTGAGACGCGCGGATGGCCTGGCCGGCCTGATTTCTGCTTGCGGTCATTCGACCGTTACACAGCCGAGCTACCCTTGCACTGCCCATACCATCCACCGATACCCAAGCGCGGCACACCACGGACACCAGAGGCAACCCAATGATCCACTGGATGCATCACCTCCAGAACCACTTGTCCAGCATCCGGCAGCGCGCGAGCAGCCCCCGTCCCGTGCTGGTGTTGTTCGACATTGACGGCACCATTCTGGACACCCGCCACACCCTGGTGCAACTGCTGCAGGCATACGACGCCCACACCGGGAGCCGTTACTTTGACGGCCTCAAGTGCGATGCCATCGATTTTGCCGATACTGAACTGCTCGACCGCCTGGGTGAGCTTGGCGCCCCGCCATCCGCGCATTCTGAAGTCGCTGACTTTCTCGCCTGCGCCAGTAGGGATTGGGACCGCTGGATCCACGCCTGCGAGCCCTATGCGGGCGCGATGGAGGTGATCGCCCAGGTGCAACGTGCCGGAGTGGTGGTCGGTTTGAACACGGCGCGCCCGGAGGCCGTGCGCCGATCGACCTTGGCGGCGTTGAACCGTGCCGGGGCCGCATTGAATGTGGGCTTCTCCGACGCGCTCCTGTTCATGCACAGCGGCCAGCCGGGGTTGGCACCCACCGTGGCCAAGCAACAAGCTGTGCTGCGCGCCCGCGCCGCAGGCTACCGGGTCGCCGCCATGGTGGACAACGAGCCGGAAAACCTTGAAGCCATTCGCGGCATCGATCCGGAACGCGAAATCCTACTGTTGCATGCCGACACGCTCTACCAGTCCCGCCAGAAAGACCCGAGCATTCCCCTGGTCGCCGGGTCCAGCTACCAGGTGGAGCACCTGGTCGATCGCCCTCGCCTTGAATCGGGCACCCAGTGGTTTTGGGGGGGCGTGGAGTCAGAAACCTGTCTGCGCGGCTTTCTGGAAAGCCCGGCACACCAAACTGAACTTGATGTCTGGCCCAGTGCCGGCTCGGGCAAGCTCATGGTGGGGCGCGAAGGCCCGGCTGAGGCCACCCCCCTGAGCCTACAGGACACGCTGCTCTGCCTGGTTGCGATGGAGCGAGGCGCTCGCTTGCGGCTTCCCGGGTCTGCAGAAGTGCTCGAGCGCACCCTCGAATTGATGGACATGCTCTGCCTCGGCGCCACGCCCGGGTTCCACCTCAGCATTCCCGCCCCTGCCGATGGCGACGCTGCAGCCATCCAGAGCCTGGTTGCCGACTCGAACCTCGGCATCGACCTACAGGCCGACCCCTGGGTCACAGACCTGGCACGGTCTTGCAATCAGGCCCAGGCACGCGTGGCACAGTGGCAAGGCCTCGGCATCCAGGGGTTCAGTTTCCAGTGGCGGGACGACCCCACACTGCCACGGGCCATTCACTGCCTGGAGGCCCTTGGCGCCCCGCAACACATTGAGGGCATCACCAACCTGGAAGCGGCCCTACGAACGGTGTTGTTCGCACCGGCCAGCGCCTCGGTCCACTTTGCCACCCCGGCGCTTCGGCCGCTGGCAGACGACTTGGGCACCAGTCAGCCAGCCGCAGGGCGGATGCGTGCCTAGGCCAGGGTGCCTGTTGGACAACCCACACCGGTGCCACCCAAACCGCAATAGCCACCCGGGTTTTTTGCCAGATACTGCTGGTGATAGGCCTCCGCGTAGTAAAACGGCGTGGCCGGTACAATCTCGGTGGTGATCTCGCCGTGGCCCGCAACAGATAGGGCGGCCTGATAGCGTTCGCGGCTGTCCAGAGCGAGCCGCTGTTCTTCGGGGCGTTCCCACTGAATCATTGAGCGGTACTGGGTACCGAGGTCATTGCCCTGGCGCATGCCTTGCGTGGGGTCATGGGATTCCCAAAAACGCTGCAACAACACCGGATAACCCAGCGCATCGGGGTCATAAACCACCAGCACCATCTCGGTGTGCGCGGTCCAGCCGCTGCAGACCTCTTCGTACGTGGGGTTCGGCGTGTGCCCACCCGCGTAGCCAACCGCGGTGCTGAGAACTCCAGGCAGGGTCCAGAAACAGCGTTCAGCCCCCCAAAAACACCCCAGCGCAAACCTCGCCGTCCGTGCGCCCTCGGGGAACGGGGGCGCCAAAGGCCCCCCGGTGACCGCATGGCGCTCCGGCACCGGCAGGGGTGTACTCCGACCGGGAAGGGCATCGCCAGGCTCGGGCAATGCCTGGGTCTTGAACAGGTGCCGCATCTCAAACCGCTCCGTTGATTCCAAAGACTGCTCCCACCCGCGCAGTCTAACTCGCTCCAAGTCCAGGGCAACTGCGCACCGCCCTGCGACAATTGGTCGCATCGACGGACCACGGGGCCTGCCGTACCCTCCCTGCCGCCATGTATGAAGCGGTCAGCCCACCCCCGAACCCCGCACCCGCGCCACGGTCGTCTCACCGCCAGCGGCGCGTGCGGGCCGCGACGGTCTTGGTGTCGGTGCTGGCCCATGCCTTGGTCGCTGCAGCCATATCCACCCCGGACCGCGCATCAACCAAGGCCGCAGGCGCAACCCTGACCCTCCACTTGGTGGGTGCACACCCACAAGACCGCCCCGCTGCGACAGCCGAGACACCACCAAGCGCTGTAGCTGTTGCGCCGCAGCTCGCCAAGGTCCCATCACCTTCGGCTTCGCACGCCGCCCCGGCCCTGCACTCACCACCGCCCATGACCGCCAAGGGTGCACCGCCGGCCGAGGCGAAGCGCGCCCAAACACCCACTCCGAAAGCAACACTCGCCGTCGCGCCACTGACGGGCCCCACTAGAGACAAAGCAACCGCGAGCCCCGTGGCAGTCGAGTCAGAGCGCATTGACCGTGCCGCCGAGTGTTTCGACCGCCCGCCGCCAAGGTATCCAAGCTTCGCACGCCGCAGGGGCCTTGAAGGCGAGGTACACCTGCGCATTTCCCTTTCAGCTGAGGGCGACATCGACCAGGTGCAGGTCACCGCAAGCTCGGGCTCCCCGGCATTGGACCAAGCCGCTGTGCGCGCAGTGCGCACCTGGCGCTGCAAACCCAAGACTCAGGCAGGAGTGGCCCTCGCCTCAACAGCCGACCAACGCGTTGACTTCCACTTGCGCCAGTGACCGCGCCCATTTCAACCCCTGGAGTGTCCCGTATGTCCGTTGCACCACCTCCGCCCTGCACCCACCGATGGACGCGCCTCGGCGTGCTGTTGCTCATCGCCGCCGGCACCCAGCTCCGTGCCGATGCCGATGCCGATGTCGACTTCGCACCGGTCCAGGTGACCGCACCCGGGCTGCTGTCGACCCCGAGCCGGCTGAACACAGAAGACATTGAGGCAGGCGCCGCGCCGACCAGCGACACCGCCCACCTGTTGCAACAGCTGCCGGGAGTGCGCGTACTGCCGATGGGCCAGGTCTCGGGGCTGCCCAGCATCA
>DHQM01000014.1:7829-12357 GCA_002408105.1 Gammaproteobacteria bacterium UBA5338
TGGGCCAGGTGTCGGGGCTGCCCAGCATCCACGGATTTGCAGATGACCGGCTGCGCATCCAAGTGGACGGCATGGACTGGCTTGCGGCGTGCGCCAACCATATGAATCCGCCCTTGTCGCTGGTCAGCCCGCAACAGGTCGAGTCCATTGAGGTGTTCGCTGGAATCACGCCAGCGAGTGTGGGCGGGGACAGCCTCGGGGGCACCATACGGGTCGAAACCAAGGCGCCGACCTTTGCGCCCGCAGGAGAACCGACCCGTTGGGATGGCGCTCTTGGTGGATTTTACCGCACTGCGAGCCACGCAAACGGCGTCCATCTCGAAGTCGGTGCCGCGAGCCACCGGTGGAGTCTTGGCTACAACGGAGCCTTCGAGCAGGCGGCCAATTACCGCGCAGCACAGGGCTTCAAACCTGCCGGACTGGCTGCGCCGGGTCGCGATTGGATCGACGCCGACGAAGTCGGCTCCACCCGGTTCGAGACCCAGAATCACCGCCTGCGCCTTGCAACTGGCGACGACCAACAACTGCTGCAGCTCCAACTCGGGGTACAACACATGCCCTACCAAGGATACCCCAACCAACGGATGGACCTGTACGACAATGACAGCGTGCAAACCAGCGCGCGCTACGAGCGCTTTTTCGGCTGGGGCGAACTGCGTGGCCAGCTCTTCCACGAGCACACGGAGCACAAGATGAACTTTGGGGACGACAAGCAGTTCTGGTATGGCCCGACTGCGGACATTCCAGGCATGCCCATGCAGACCGATGCAGAAACACTGGGGGCACGCATCGAGGGGGAGGTGGCCGCATCGGCCAAGGACACCTTGATCGTCGGCACGGAACTGCACCGCCACCGTCTGGATGATTGGTGGCCTGCATCGGGCGGGATGATGATGGGGCCGAACGAATTCATCAACATCCACAATGGGGAGCGCGACCGGTTCGGTGCGTTCATCGACTGGGAGCGCCGCTGGAATTCCGCCTGGAGCAGCATGATGGGTTTGCGCTATGAACAGGTGAGTATGGATGCGGGCTCAGTTCAAGGCTATGGCAGTGCGGCCTACACTGCGGATGCAGCCGCGTTCAACGCGGCTGACCGCGAGCGCATCGACCACAACCTGGACCTGAGCGTCCTGCTGCAGTGGGTGGCCGGCGACCAGTGGACGCTGGCCATCGGTGGCGCGCAGAAAACCCGCTCCCCCAATCTTCATCAGCGCTACACCTGGTCGCGAACAAGCATGGTGATGCTGATGAACAACCTGCTCGGAGATGGCAATGGCTATGTGGGAAACCTCAACCTCGAGCCGGAAATTGCCCGCACCTTGAGCATTCGGGTGGACTGGCACGACCCGGAAGGTCGCTGGCAGCTTCAGGCCGCCCCATACATCACCGACGTAAAAGACTACATTGATGCCGCACGCTGTACCGGAACAGGCACCGGCATGATGACCCGCTGTGGCGGCACGGCCAACGCCACCGCGACCAACAGCTTTGTGTTTCTCGAATACACCAATGTGCACGCCCGGCTCTATGGATTGGACCTCTCGGGTCGCCTGACGCTGAGCGAATCCACGAGCACCCGCACCGATGTACAGGTCGGACTCAACTACGTCGAGGGCGAAAACCGGGACACGGACGATGGGCTGTACAACACCCCGCCGGCAGAGTTCAAACTGAGCCTGATCCGGTCGCTCGGGCCCTGGACATTGTCAGCGGAAACCGCGGTCGTGGCACCGAAAACCGACGTCTCCGTCGAACGCAACGAAATCGAAACGGCTGGCTACGCCCTCACCCACCTGCGGGCCAGTTGGATTGGGCGCACCAGTCAAATCGACTTTGGCGTCGAGAACTTGTTTGATCGCGCTCACGCGGACCCGCTCGGGGGCGCATACGTCGGGCAAGGCACGACCATGTCCGCCACTGGCACCCCCTGGGGGATTGCCGTCCCAGGCACGGAACGCTCGGTGTACGTGAGCCTGCGGTACCGGTTCTAGTCGCCCGAAGCCAGGCGCTCTGGCCGCTGGTGCGTTCCTAGAGCGCCTCTCTGGCGCGGGCAACGCTCGTCAAACGGGCGCTCCCGGACTCTTCGCGATCGGTTCGTGTGCCCACCCGCATGGTGGTGTGGATGCGCGGCGCACCCGCAGCATGCACCACCAGGTGACAGCGTTTCACCGCTGCGAACACGGCATCCCATTCACCTTCGATCAAGGTACCTGCGGGGTAGACGCTGTGGGTCAAGGACGCCTCTTCCAGGACTTTCTGGCAGAGGGCCACGTAGTGAGCGACTGAAACACCAACCCCCAGGGGCACCACACTGAGATCCACCAGTACGTGCATTGTTTACCTCCGGCTGCGTTGCGGTTCAGTTTCATGTTCCAATGCTTTCTGGAGTACAGCAATGCCTGGAAGGGGAACCAAACGGGCCGGACCCACTCCAACACCACTGGAAGCGGTTGACGGCGTTCACGCCGACAGGCTCCAAGCCCTGCGGCTTGGTTGACCGCTTCGCCATTGAAGACACCATTTGGAGACATTCGTATGAACCATCGCCTCAAAGGAATCGCGGGCCTGATGCTGGCTGCAGGACTCTTGGTCGGCTGTGAGTCGGACATGGAAAACGCCGCCGATCAGGTCGAAGACACCGCAGAGGAGGCAGCCGAAGCCGCGAAAGAGCCGTTCCAAAGCCCTGCTGAAGAAGCCGGTGAGGAAGTAGAACAGGCCGGCGAAGAAGTCGAGGACGCTTGGGATCGGACCAAGGACACGGCCGAAGACGCCTGGGACGCCACCCGCGACAAGGCCGAGGAAGCCTGGGATGAAACCAAGGACGCAATGAACTGATTTCCTGCGGTTGGCCTGAACGCCGACCTGACGGGTAAGCGCGCCCACCAGCCAATCAGCGCTTGGTGGGCAGCGCGCTTGGCACTGGTATCAGGTGGTGCGGCCAGCCCCTACCGGCGCGGGCAGTTGGCCTGACCGGCTGAGGGGCACCAGTTCGGGCTCGCGGGCTCGGTAATGGGCCATCGCATCCTCGGCCCGATCGAACCCCTGCAACGCCTCCAGCGTGGCGTAGGTGGGCGTGATCAGAAGCAACGCTTTGGCATGGTATGCCGCTACGGCCTGCCCGGGGGCCACCCAGCGGTGCTCATGGATTTCGCTCCCGTCGATCTGAATGCGCTGGTCGCCCGCCACCCCGAGAAAGAACCAGGTGGCGAACCGTTTGGGACTTGACGCCGGGGTTGTCCAATGGGACACCGGCACCAACTCTTGCGCGACCAATCGCAACCCTGCTTCCTCTCTGGCTTCCCGCGCCGCTGCCCGGCTCGCCGCCGAGAGTTCTCGTGCCCTGGGTGGGCCAGCAGGCGAGTCCGGCTCAGCCGAAGGCCAGTCGCCAGGGTCGACACGCCCGCCAGGGAACACCCAGGCGCCACCTGCGAAGGCAAGTGCGGCATTGCGGCGCAGCAGGAGCACCTCCAGTCCTTGGGGTGCATCCCGCAGCGGCACCACCGTCGCCGCCAAGCGAGGCTCCACCACAGCCTGGGTCACCCTCGCCCTTCCCGCAGATTCACTTGAGCCACCGTGGCAGCCCAGCTCACTTGCGTCCCCTGGCCTGGCGCCGCGGGGGGCGCGCCCCAGCTCCGCGCCCTGCTTGCTGCAGTGCTTTTGCAGGCTGATAGCGTGGCACCAAATGGCGCTTTCCGTTCCCGATCAAGTCGTTGCGGCCCATGCGCTGAAGCGCATCTCGCAACAGGGGCCAGTTGTCAGGATCGTGGTAGCGCAGCATGGCTTTGTGCAGCCGGCGGGTTCGTGCTCCGCGCGGCACCTGAACCCGCTCGCCACTGCGCAACCCACGCAATGGGTTGCGCCCGCTGCGGTACATCGCCGTGGCCAGAGCCATGGGGGTCGGCAAGAAGGTCTGCACCTGATCCAAACGAAAGTTGTGCGCCTTGAGCCACAGCGCCAGCTCCAACATGTCCTCGTCGGTGGTTCCCGGGTGGGCCGCGATGAAATACGGAATCAGGTACTGCTCTTTGCCCGCCTCCCGCGAGAACCGCTCGAACATTTCCCGAAACCGCTCGTAGCTGCCGATCCCTGGTTTCATCATTTTCGACAAGGGCCCAGGGGCGATGTGTTCAGGCGCGATCTTCAGGTACCCACCCACGTGGTGGGTGACCAGCTCCTTCACATACTCGGGCGAACGCACGGCCAGGTCGTACCTCAGCCCCGATGCGATCAGGACTTTTTTTATCCCAGGCAGAGACCGCGCCTTTCGGTACAACTCAATCAGGGGTTGGTGGTCGGTATCGAGGTTCGGGCAAATGTCGGGAAACACACAGGAGAGGCGCCGACAGGCGGACTCGATCTTTTCGTCTTTGCAGGCCAGCCGGTACATGTTCGCCGTGGGGCCCCCAAGGTCAGAAATGACCCCAGTGAAGCCCGGGGTGCGGTCCCTGATCTGTTCCACCTCCCGCAAAATGGAGGCCTCCGAACGGCTTTGGATGATGCGCCCTTCGTGCTCGGTGATCGAACA
>DHQM01000102.1 GCA_002408105.1 Gammaproteobacteria bacterium UBA5338
TCGATGTCATCGGCTGGGGTTGGGTCCTGCAGCGCAGCTTGCAGGCGTCGATTCCAAGCGGCAACTTCAGTCCAGTCTTCATTGGCCACATGGCGCTGCAGGTCATCGATGTGAAGCCCGTGTACGTCACCCATTGGTTGCACCTCCTGTCGACAACAACTAGCGGTATGCAAGCCCGCCAGTGGCCAGCGGTGGGCCCATTTGGCTTTGGTCACGGATCCCCTCCCAACCGGATTTGACCTCTCGAATCAGTTCGCTGACTTCATCCACGGGGGCCACGTCCTCGCTGCGATTCGCTTCGAACAGCCGCACCGTCATGTACTGGTACAGGGCGTCCAGGTTTTCCGCGAGTTGACCGCCTTGTTCCAGGTCCAGCGCTCCACGCAGCCCGTCCAGTATGCCAACCGCCCCGTTCAGGGCCTGGGTTCGCCCTTCTCGGTCACCGCTTGCCAGGGCACCACGCGCGCGGGCCAACCGCTCGAGTGCACCGGCGAGCAGCATATCGATCAACCGGTGCGGGTCGGCTTCCATAACCGCGGCATTGGTGCCAATGCGCTGGTACGCCTGGACTGCTTGACTGCGGGGATTCATGTACATGGCTCACCTAAAGTGTTGGAAGTTACCGCCTCCTGGAAGCGGCGACGGCATCACTCGGCCTGACGTGTGGCCAAGGCTTCGAGGCCGCTGAGTTGGGTGGTCAGAAATGCCTGCGTGCTCTGCAGCTCGCTCACCAAACTGTCGAGGACAGAGAACTGGGCCTGCAGATTGGATTCGAATTTGGTCAGATACCGCGCCAGCGCAAGCCGCTGGTCCGCGATGTCCGTCAGTTGAATGTCCAACTGATCTGTTTTGCTTTGCAGCAAGCCGTCCGCACCGCTGTAACGCTCGAGCAGGCCATCAAGAGCGGCGGCAAAGCCCACCGATGTTTCGCGTTGCGCCGGCGTCACCTCGGCAAGTTGCGTAACCCCCGCATCGGGATCAAACGCAAGCCGTGAGAGACCGGTGGAATCCGAGTCGTTCCCATCGTCATCGACCACGGCAACCCGAATTGCAGCGCCAGGCTCTGAGCCGGAAAGCGTCAACGCGTAGGAACCGTCATCAAGCAAGCGGTATCCAGCGATCACCCCAGGGTTGGTCGGCGCATTGTTGATGGCATCAATGATGGATGCCAAGCCATCATCGACACCCGCGGTGATGGTGAGGCTCAAGGTTTCATCCGCGTACTCAATTTCTAGCGTCCCGCCACCAAGTGCTGAGCTGGGGGAAGCAAACCCAACCGATTCCAGTTGCGCCCTTTGATCGAACGGTTCACCGTCTGACCCCAAGAGCAGCGCCACTTCCTCTGCGCCACCGGCGTCGAGCGCCTGATCCAGGGTTGCCTGATCAAGCTCCAGCGTTCCGGAGCTGGTGATCGTCAAACCGAGTTTGGTCAGGTTGTTGAGTTCGGACGCGATGCCATCGAAATCGCGGAACAGCATGGCGCTGAGGCCACCGCTCAACCCACGCACTGTGCTGTCGCCAATCAGGCTACCCGCCTGACCCGCGTCGGCGTCATAGCCCGTCAGGCTGCTGAGGCCACTGTGAAACTCGTTGTAGGCGGCAACAAAATCGCCGAGTGCGCTCGAGATCGCTTGCGCCGTGGCGGTCTCGGCTGCAACCGACACCTTTACCGGGTCGGTCGAGACGGCCAATGCGGTCAGGTCAACACCGATGACGACGTCTTCGAACCCGTTGCCCGCAGCGTTCGTCATCGTCACACCATTGACAACGATCTGGGCGTCGACGGCTGCCCGGGCCTGGGTCATGTTTTGCCCACCCCCCACAGGTGCGCTGGCATCAAAGGCGAGGCGCGACAACCCTGAGAGATCCGTGTTGTTTGCGTCGTCATCGGTGACGGTCAACTGCAACGCGTGGTCGCTGCCGACACCTTGCCCTTCAAGCACCAGGTGGCTGGCGCTACCGGTATTGATCACCGTGGCCTGCACACCAAAGTTGTCGTCCGCCGCGTTGATGGCATCGCGCAGGTCATTCAGGCTGCTCAGCTCCGACAAGACCGATACGGAGAACGTCTCGCCGGCAGCGTTTTCAATCGTCAGGGTTCCGCCGCCGAGGTCTACAGAAGCTGAAGCCTCAGCAAGGCTCACCAGACGGTGTGCGCTCGCAACCTGATCCACCACCACTTCGAGGTCGGTTGGTTGCGCCAATGCACTGGCGGAAACCTGGACCACGGAGGAATCGGAAGAAGAGGCCTTGAACTGCGCGGATGGTTGCAGCGACTTCAGCGATGCCAATGAAGCCCGGAAGTCGTCCACTGCGGCAGTCACTGCACCGTACCCAGACAGGCGAACCTGTACGTCCGCTTCCTGTCGATCGAGTAGAGCGCGCTTGGCGCTGCCCTCGGCCTCGACGAGGCCCGTCAGGATGGTTCCAAGGTCCAATCCAGAACCCACTCCCAAGGCTGAAATCATGCGTCTGTACCTTTACCTACCTGGACCGCTGGGTGACGGCAGAGGAATCAAGCTTGCTAGGCCTCGGCCTGCAACAACCCACCGAGCGCCGGCCGCAAGACCGAAACTGAAGGGCCCTCGCCACTGCCCCGGCCTGGGTCGGATTCCAACCTTTCTTGCAAGTCTGCGGCCAGCTTCACCAGGTGTTCCGCCGGAATTTGTCGAATCACCTCGTCGGTTTTTCCATCGCGCACTGTAATTAGGGATTTCCCGGTGGCTTCGTCCACTGAGAACTGCAAATCTCGCGAGACGCGCTGAATGAACTGGTTCAGTTGTTCCACCACTGCATCGGCTGAAGTTGCGGCAACCGCCCGAGGTTCCGCGGGAATTTCACGCCGCAACGGCGAGGCATTGCCAGCCGGGATTGAGTCGAGTGCACCCGCTTCTTGCGCGCGGGTCGCTGCACCTGCGGCTGTGGATTCCGATCGCACCGCACGCTGGGTTGCCAGCGTGGCGGTCGATTCGGTGCGCTGAACAATCGAATGGATGCCCATCACGCCTACCTCGTGGGCTGGCCTCGGGTCACAGACCCTGTTCAGCCCTGATTCGGTTGAAAGAAGGCCTGAGCCCTCCCGTGTCTTTTGCGAGTCAATTTACAGGAGGCTCGGGTTGGAGGTCGGTCGCCACGGGGCAGGCAATGCCTTCCCCCGTGGCGGCTCGACACACCGGTTACTGCAGGAGCGAGAGCACTTGCTGCGGCAGGGCGTTCGCCTGCGACAGCATGGACAACCCGGCCTGCTGCAACACCTGCGCTTTGGTCAGCGCGGCAGTCTCCGCGGCAAAGTCCGCATCGCGAATCCTCGAGCGCGCTGCGGCTGCGTTCTCGGATACGTTTTGCAGGTTGGAGATGGTGGAAGAGAACCGGCTTTGCACGGCACCCAAGGTCGCACGGGAAGAGTCAATCTGCGCGATTGCAGAGTCGATCAGGCCCAACGCGGTCTGTGCGCCGGAAGCCGTGCTGATGTCGACGTCCTGAATCCGTTGCGAAGAGGTCGCAACCGTGCCCGCACCCGTTGCCGACGTCATGATTCCACCAGAGGTGTTGGTGGTGGCCACTGAAATCGAGCTGCTGCTGCTAAGGCTCGTGGTGAACTGGATGTCACCGGTGACCTTGATGCTGTCGGTGCCACCTTGGGTCAGGCTCACCGCCGTTCCTTCCGCACTGCCATCGTACAGCAGGGTGTCGACAGTCACTGTCGAGGCGCTGCCGCTACCACCGGCCGCCACTGCGGCGAAGGTCACGGTGACGTCATTGCCCGTCTCGTCCACGACATCCACAGTGCCATCGCCGTTGTCCGTCACCGTCAAGCCACCGAGGGCGCTGTTGTTCTGAATGGCTGTGGCAATGGCGCCGCCGAGGGCCGCGGCACTGCCGCCAGTTTGTGCGCCGATGCTGACTCCATTGACTTCCAGGGTCACACCGTCTGCACCGTCGTCAGCGGTGACCGCAATGCGAGCCCCGCTCTTGGCGTCTGCGGCAACACCGGACACGTTGGCGTTGATCTGGTCGGCCACATCAGCGGCAGATGCCCCTGCGGAGACGTTCAGCGCAGTGGCCGATCCATCTACGGTGAAGGTGAGGGTCTGCGAAGCGATGTTGTTGGTGCTCGCCAGGTTGGCGGCCGTGACGGCCGAGGATTCGTTGGCAACGTCAAAATTCGCGAACGACACGGTATTGATGCTGCCAAGGTCATCGGTCTGGGCTGAAGTGATCGAGAACCGCACGGTTTCGTTGGCGTTCGAGCCCACCTGGAATGCTTTTGAAGAAAACGTCCCGTTAAGCAATTTTTGGCTGCCGAAACTGGTGTTGTTGGCAATCCGGTCCAGTTCGGCTTTCAGCTGGGTCACTTCCTGGTTCAACGCACTGCGCTCGGACGCGCCGTTGGAGGCGTTGGCAGCCTGGATCGAAAGCACCCGCATCCGCTGCAGGATGTTGGTGGATTCTTGCAGTGCACCCTCTGCGGTCTGTGCCAAAGAGATGCCGTCGTTGGCGTTGCGCACCGCTTGGTTGAGGCCATTGACCTGGCTGGTCAGGCGGTTGGAGATTTGCAGTCCAGCAGCGTCGTCTTTGGCGCTGTTGATGCGCAGTCCGGAAGACAGACGTTGCAGACTGGTGTTCAGGGCGTCCGACGTGCCGGACAGGTTGCGCTGGGCGTTGATGGACGCCAGGTTGGTCGCTATACCGAGAGCCATTGTGTGCTCCTCCTACAGGAACCTGTTGGTTCCGTTCCATTTCAGCGGACATACCGTGTGATCGATATTCACCGCTCCCAAGGAGGTTATCGGCAAGCGTGGCGGTAGGTTTAGCCCTAACTACTGAATAATTCAGGTTTTTTTGCAGTGCCCGGCGCCAGAATTCCGGCTTAAAACAGACCGAATTGCGACGGGCGCACGTCGCTGGCGTTCAGCGCAGGAAATTGAACAGCGACAGGTTCATGGTGCGCACATAGGACTGCTGCGCCGCCTGCAGGGCGACCGACTCCAGATTGAGCCGGCTGACCGCCTCGGCAAAGTCGACTTCCTTGAGTGCGGTCAGCGTTTCCTGGGTGGCGATTTGCCAGTCGGCATTGCTGGCTTCGATTGAATCCAGCCCATTGAGCCGACCCCCGATTTGACCGCGGGCCCGGTCGACATGAGCGAGGCCCTGATCGACGCCAATCAGCGCATCGGCCAAGCGTTCCTGAAACTCCAGTTCGTCGATGGCCCCATCGGCGACCTGCTCCAGTGCATCGGCCAAGCCCGCCACGATGTTGGGAAGGCTTTGCTGTGTCTGCGACCCCGGCGTGACCAACAGGCGGTCGCCTGGGTTGGGGGCACCGCTAAGTTCGATGTTGATCCCGGAAAATTCAACCCGCTGTCCACTGGCATAGGGGATCGGACCGACGCCATGGCCTTCCGGCTGATCAACAGCGATGGGCAGGCCGGTGCCCTGATCGATCACCTGATAACTCGGCCCGGCCCCAAACTCGATTCGCCAACTGGTACTGCTGAGTGCACTCGCGTCGAGCGCGGCCTGCTCGGCCACCGCAACCGCACTTGCAATCAGAGTTCCGGTGTTGGCAGCATCGGCGGCCACCGTGGGGTCACGTGGCTCAAGCACGGCGCCAAACAATGCCGCACCGGAGTGGCTTACGGCTGTGCGCACCCCCGGCGCAACTTCCAGTTCGCGGACCCCCTGATCGCCCTCAAACTGGTAGTGCCCCGTGGCATCCTTGGCAAAGGGCTGGCGGTGCGATTGGTAGCCCGCGAACAGGTATTCGCCTTGGGCATTTTGCTGATTGAGGCGGGCCACCAATTCGTCGACCCGGGTCCGAACCTCGGTGGCCAGGGCACGGCGGCTCCCAGCATCCAGCGCGCCGTCGCCGGCTTGTATGTTGAGCTGACGAACGCTCTGCAACAGTTCGGTGACCTGTTGCAGCACCGCTTCCTCAGCCCCCAAGGTCTGGCGGGCCGAGGCAATGTTTTGTTGGTACTGGTCGGTGGTGGAGAGGTCCTGTTCCAGCCGCTGAATCGCTGCAAAGGCGACCGGATCATCACCCGCACGCTCCACCCGAAGACCACTCGAGACCTGATGCTGGGCGTCGGCCACCGACGCCTGTCGATCAAGAATCGCACGCAGCCCCTGGGCTGCCCACTCTGCCGTTGAAATTCGCATGTTCAGCCTCCGTCAAAAGGCGTCGAGTAACACATCGAACAACTGGTCCGCGACTTGGATCAGCCTTGCAGACGCGTTGTATGCATTTTCGTACTCCAGCATTTTGGCGGCCTCTTCATCCAAATTGACCCCGGAGAACGCGGCCTGACTGGACTCGCTGCCCCTCAAGAGACTCTCCGCGGCACCAGCCTCGGTTTGCGCCTGGGCGCTGAGGCTGCCGACCTGTCCTGCAGCGCGATCGAAGGCTTGTCGCAGAGACAAGGTCCCTGTGCCGAGCAACGCAGCATTGCGCAGCCCCCCGAGGGCGAGGCCGTTGCGGTTGTCACCGATGCCGCCGGTGTTGGCCTCCAGCACAAACCGGTCGCCAGCGGCGGGTGTGCCGCTGAGGTGCAGCTGCAGGCCAAGCTGGCTTGGCAGCAGGTTGGACCCAGCGGGTGGTGGATAGGCCAACCCCGTGGCAACGACACCCCCGCCTCCGTCGGTTACAGCGTAGCTCGTCGGCGGGCTGGCGAACTGGATCTCGAGCGGCAGTGCACCGCTTCCCGATGCATCGAACGCGGTCCGGCTGTTGACCGCAGCAACCTCGATCACCGCCGATCCGAGGTTGGCAAGGACTGCCTCGCCTCGAACCGGCTGCGCCAAGGCGAGGTCAGCCGGCGCTGCAATCGCCGGTTCCAAATCCGCCGCTGCGGTCCGGAAGGGAGAAATCAGAAACTGATCTCCGGATTGAAACGAGCCAGAGGTCAATTCGATTTCCAGGCCGTCCACTGCGAATGTCAGGGGAACCCCGGTCATTGGACCTGCCGCCACTTGCGCGCCGTCTTGCAGACGAATGAGGGCATAGTTGCTCGACGCGGTCAGTTCCAGTCGGTAGTCACTCGCCACCAACCGCTGGCTGTCGATGATGGACACGGCGATGTTGCGGTCTGCCGGCCCGACATTGCCCTCCGCTGGAAATGCGCGGTGGGTGGTTGCATAAGTGCTGTTGGGGTCAGAGAACAACAACCCGCCGCCGATTCCATTGCGGTCCATCCCGAGCGCGTGCTGTCGGTTCATGGCGTCAGCAAGCCCGAGTGCGACACGACCCAGTTCGTTTTGCGCCGGTTGCAAGCCGTCTTCGAGGTAGCGCGACAACCCACCAACCTCTCCGCCAAGCTTGCTCCCGTTGAGCAGCTCGCGATGGCCGTTCACGGTCAGGTACAGTGCCTGCGTGTCTCGATCGAGGGGGTGTTTGGCTGCATCGATCGGGTTCGCCGTGCCGCCCACCACGAGTGCCAGGCCTTTCTGCACATAGAGATTCACCGATCCGTCGGACTGCTTGACGGTCTGAACCTCGACGTAGCGAGACAGATCGCGGATTAACTGGTCACGCTGGTCCAGCAATTCGGCCGGCGGGGTGCCCTGGGCTGAGGTGCGCTCGGCGATCGCGCGGTTGGCGTCGGCGACGGCACTTGCCAACTCGGTGACCTGGGCGGCGCTGTACGTCAGTTGGGTGTTCACTGCAGCGCGTTCGGAGTCCATGCGCGCCTGCAACGCACTGAAGCGTTCGGTCAAGGTGGTCAACTCTGCCAGCACCACTTCGCGAGCAACGGTGGACGTGGGGTCGTCCGCTGCCGCCTGAAGGCTTTGGAAAAAACGGTCCAGATGGCCACCAAGCCCCATGGTGTCGCTGGAAAGCACTGCGTCCAGAGCTTCCAGGCGTTGGCGGTACGCATCGGTTTCATGGTGCCTTGCGGTGTCAGCGTGCAACTGTGCGACAGTGAAGTCGTCACTGGCCCGCTGAAGTTCCGCGACACTGACTCCGTTGCCAAGGAAAAACCCACCCTGCAATTGCGAGGGGCGCGTGGCCAAGCGGACATCTTGCCGTGAGTAGCCCTCTACGTTGGCGTTGGAGATGTTTTGTCCTGTCACGCCAAGTCGAATCCGGTTGGCATTCACACCGGACAGCGCAATGTTCAACAGATCACTGGACATCAGTCACCCCGCAGGTGGGTTGGGTGGGTCGCGGCCAGGCCCAGGGGGGAATCCCCCCGAATGCGTGAATACACCGACAGCACCTTGTCAGCGTACTTGGGGTCTGTCGCATACCCGGCTTGCTGCAAGCCCTGCATGTAGCGCCTGGGTGACTCTGCCGCCGCAACGGCGGCACGGTAGCGGTCCTGCTGCACGAAGTTGGCGTAGTCGGCGAAACTGTCGGCGAACGAGCCATAGACACGAAACCGCGCCCGCTCCCGCAGTGGTACCCCGTCCCGATACTCGACAGTCTCGACCATCGCAGCCGGGCCATCCCAGCGGCGATCGGCCTTGATATTGAACAGGTTGTGGCTGGACGCACCATCTACGCCTTGGATCAGGTGGCGACCCCAACCGGTCTCCAGCGCGGCTTGCGCCACCAGCAAGTGGGGGTCTACACCCAAGCGCTCCGCAGCCGACTTCGCCCACGGCAAGACTGCGGCAACAAAAGTCCGTGAATCGGCCTGTTCCGGGGCGCTGCCTGGCGCCGCGACCGGCAGCGGGGTATCTTGGTCCGCTGAAGGTTGCCGAGGCACCGGCAAGTCTGTGCGTCTCGGCGGCAAGACGTTGGGCTCACCACCTCCAGTGCCAATGCCCGCCTGGCGGCCCTCCAGCGAACGTAGGATCATCGGAGCAAGCCCGATCCGGCCCCCCAGCGCAAGCCCAATCTGGCTGTCGAGCATGTCCTCATACATCTCGGTTTCGCGGCTACCCAGCAGGCTTTCGCCTCCGGTGAGCGCTCGCGTCGATTCGCGCATCGAGCGCATCACCATCTGGACGAACAGGGATTCAAACTGCTCGGCGACCTCCCGCAACCGCTCGGAATCCTGGTCGTTGCCATGGCGCAGCGTCAAAAGGTCGCCGAACTCGGTGTAGTGGCGCGCTGCCGACAAACCGGCTGTGGGCTGCATGGTCGACTCCGTTAGATCACGATCAAATCGGCTTTGAGTGCGCCAGCTTGTTTTAGCGCCTCGAGAATCGCCATCAGATCACTCGGCGCGGCACCCACGCGATTGACAGCCTGCACCAGGGATTCCACCGAGACTCCAGCGTCGAACTCGAACATCCGGCCATCTCCCTCGGTGATCTGCAGCCCCGTGTCCGGGACCACCACCGTGTCCCCTTCTGCGAAAGGTTGGGGCTGGCTAACGCCAAAATCCTCCTGGATGGTCACGGTCAGGCTGCCATGAGTGACTGCGACCGGTGTGATGCGCACATGCTGACCCACGACAATGGTGCCAGTTCGTGAATTGATCACAACCCGGGCCGGCGCCTCCCCAGGTTCGACATCCAGGTTTTCAAGCATTGCCAGATAGGCCACTCGCTGACTGGCGTCACGGGGGGCACTGACCTGCACCGTGGCGGCATCGACCGCAGCGGCGACTCCCGGGCCCAGTAGATCGTTGATTGCCTCAACGACACGACGGGCTGTGGTGAAGTCGGCCTGCTTGAGGTGATACATCACGCGGTCGTCGTGAAAAAACCGGCTGGCCACAGCGCGCTCCACAGTCGCACCGTTGGGTATGCGCCCACTGCTCGGCACATTGACGGTTACCCTTGAGCCATCCCGCCCGCTTGCATCGAACCCGCCAACCACAAGGTTGCCCTGAGCCAGTGCGTACACCTGCCCATCCACTCCTTTGAGCGGGGTCAACAGGAGGCTGCCACCGCGCAGACTCTTGGCGTTGCCGAGTGACGAGACCGTGACGTCGATGGCTTGGCCAGGCTTGCTGAATGCCGGCAGGTTCGCATGAACTGCCACCGCAGCCACATTCTTGAGTTTTGGATCGATGCCTGCGGGAAGTGTGATGCCCAGTTGGGTCATCATGTTGCGAAAGCTTTGGTCGGTGAATGGGGCCTTGTCGCCACTGCCACTGAGTCCCACCACCAGGCCATACCCGATCAATTGGTTTTCGCGCACACCGGCCAGAGAAGCCAGGTCTTTGAGCCGAGCCGCGTCGGCGGGGCCGACGAGCACCAACAAACACAACCCAACGCAGCGAAGCGCCTGCGAGGTGCGCTTCAAACCCGAGATGCCTGCGTTCAAAATGGCCACCATCCACTGTTGAAGAACCGCGCCAGCCAGCCCATTCGGTTCGAATCCGCCAGGGCGCCGGTTCCGCCATAGGAAATGCGCGCATCAGCGACCTGGGTTGACAGTATGCTGTTGTCTGCGGCGATGTCCTCGGAACGAATGAGCCCCCGCAGACGGATGTATTCCTGGCCTTGGGAGAGCGCGATCCACTTCTCCCCCTGAACCTGCAACAAGCCGTTTGGAAGTACATCCGTCACTGTAACGGTAATGCTTCCGGTCAGGCTGTTGCTTTGATCACTTTCCCCATCGCCGGTAAACTCGCGCTCCGCGTCAATGCCCGCCGAAAGGTCGTACTCGCCGGCGATGCTGACGCCACGGCCAAACAGGTTGGGGTCTGCGATGGTGACCGAGTTGTCCTTGGAGATCTTGGTTTCCACCGATTTCGATGAGCTCGTTTGCTCATTGAGCCGAACGATGACGATGTCGCCCACATGGGACGCACGCCGATCAGTGAACAGCGGCACCAGGGAACTGCTGCGGTACAGGGCACCTGGCTCCGGCGGTGGGGGCTGCAACCGCTCGGGAGCCACCGGCGCGAAGTTTGGATCTCCTGGCTGCACCTGGTGAGCAGCGCAGCCGGTCAGCAAAACCAGCCAGGCCAAGGGGGCAACCCGTGCAAGGCAGGCCACAACGCGCCTGATGTTAGAGGGTCTGATTGACATACCCGAGCATCTCGTCTGCGGTCGAAATGACTTTCGAGTTCATTTCGTAGGCACGCTGGGTGGTGATCATATTCACCAGCTCTTCAACAACGCTTACGTTGGAGTTTTCCAGCGCGCCCTGGCGAACCACCCCCAAGCCATCCAGGCCTGGTGTCCCCACCTGCGCTGGCCCACTGGCCCCGGTCTCTCTGAACAGGTTGTCCCCCATGGCTTCGAGTCCACCCGGGTTCACGAAATCCGCCAGCTGGATGTTGCCAAGCACCGTAGGCGAGGTGTCACTCGCGAGCATGGCGCTCACAGTTCCATCATCACCGATGGTGACGGTGCGGGCGTTTTCTGGAATCGTGATCGCCGGCTCCAGCAACCGCCCATCGGCAGTGACCATGTCGCCATTGGCATTCATGTGCAACTGGCCATTGCGGGTGTACCCGATGGACCCGTCGGCAAGCAGGACCTGAAAAAAACCCCGGCCATTGATGGCTAGATCAAGGGACTGCTCTGTGACCTGCAGGGTGCCCTGGGTGAAGATTTTCTGTGATCCAGCCGTCCTCACCCCGGTTCCCAGCTGCAGGCCCGAGGGCAGTTCCGATGCCTGTGTGGAGAGCCCACCCGGCTGGCGATTCACCTGGTAGAGCAGGTCTTCAAAAACCCCGCGGTCTCGCTTAAAACCCACGGTCGACACATTGGCCAGGTTGTTGGACACCATGCGCAGGGCCGTGTCCTGTGCACTCAACCCGGTTTTGCTGACCCAGAGCGCTCCGTTCATATCGATTCACCTTCTGGTCGATTCGTTGCGTTCACCGCCTGAGGTGCCAGGCCGGTGACGCCCGTCGAAAATTTGGCGCTAACCGCGCAATTGCAGGATGCGTGCCGCCTGGGCGGCGTTGTCTTCAAACGTCTTCATCAGCTTCACTTGCATTTCGAACTGCCGCGCGAGGCTGATGACTTCGGTCATGGCGTTGACCGCGTTGACATTGCTGCCTTCAAGGAACCCGCTGCGCAGCTGCACTTGGGCATCGGCCTCGCTGGGCGCGCCACCGGCAAGACGCAACAGTCCGTCCACCCCCTTCTGCAGACTGGTTGCCGGTGGATTGACGAGCTTGATGCGGTCGATCTCTGCAATTCCACTGGCCGGCTGGCCGAGGGGCACCACGGAGATCGTGCCATCTGCGCCCATTTCAATGCGTTCGGATGGAGGAACCGCGATGGGGCCAGCGTTGCCGAGCACAGGCTGTCCGGTTGCGGTGGTCAGCATGCCGAACGCATCAATCTGCAGATCGCCCGCGCGGGTGTAGGCCTCGGAACCATCACGCGCAAGCACCGCAATCCAACCGTCGCCCGCCACGGCAACATCAAGGGGGCGGCCGGTTTCAACCAGCACGCCCGTGTCCTGGTTCACAGCGGGTCGTTCGGTCATGGCATAGGCGCGGCTGGGCAGGGCGTCGGCAAACACCGGCATGGCTCGGCTTTGAGCAAGGTCGGCGCGAAAGCCGACCGTGTTGACGTTGGCCAGGTTGTTGGCGTGCACGGCCTGGGCGCGCATCAACTCGCCTGCTCCGCTCATCGCCACGTAAAGACCACGGTCCATCTGTTGCTCTCCTGTTGATTGCGGGCAAGCCGCAGGCTGTGGACAGTCGTAGTGGGCCTATTGCAGAGAGGATGCCAACTTCAAATTCAAGAACAAATGAATGTAACCTACTGTTTTAAAGTGTGTTTTATGATTCGAATCGCGGCGCGGCCACACCCAGCCGGCAATCGACTGGCAAGGGGAAACCCCGCTGCGGCAAGGCCTTGCCGCAGCGGGGCGTTTGGGTCGCAAGTGTTGGTCAGGCGCTCGGCGCGCTGCGAACGAATCAGCGGATGTTGATCATCGCCTGGGTGACTTGATCCACGGTTTGGATCGTTTTCGCGTTCGCTTGGTAGTTGCGTTGGGCAATGATCAAGTTAACCAGCTCGTTGGAGAGGTCAGTGTTCGACTCCTCGAGTGCACCCGCCTGCAGCAACCCAAGACGTGAGGAGCCCGGAACGTTGACAACTGGCTCACCGGAATCGAAAGTTTCCGCCCATTGGGTGTCGCCCACCGGGCTCAGCCCCTGCGGATTGTTGAAGGACGCCAGAGCCACCTGACCCAAGACCTGGGACTGGCCGTTGCTGTAGCGCGCGTAGATCTCCCCTTGGGCGGCAATGTCGATGCCCGCCAGCCGCCCGGTGGTGTAGCCATTCTGATCCAACTCGTAAACCGCGAATGCACTGCCCTGCTGGGTCGAGCTGGTCAGATCGACTTCAAACGCCGAACTCGCAGCGGGACTCGGCAGCGGTAGGGTCGTCCCAGGGCTGCCGGTGAGGGCGCCGTTGTCAGCGCCATTTTCATCCTTGGGATTCCAGTTGCTGATGACCACTGGGTCAGACAGACTGG
>DHQM01000013.1 GCA_002408105.1 Gammaproteobacteria bacterium UBA5338
CGCAGCAGCGGATGAGCACGCCACCACCCCTTGGATGAAGCAAAGGGGCGATGGCCAGCTCAAACTGGGGAAAAACGTCATTGACAGTTTGCTGGACCAATTTGGCGAAAGCGAAGGGAACGCCCATGCGCAGGCAGATCTGGCGCCGGAGGTGGGTGCCGATGCAGCACCTGCGCCTGATTCGTTGCGCGTCCTTGAGACGCTGCGCGCGGAGATGCGCAGCATGAAGGAGTTGATCGACGCCCACATGCGACTTGCTCCGGTGGTGGCTTCGGTTCGGGCGCCATTGGTCGAGGCGCTCTTCCAGCGGTTGCTGGCCCTCGGAATCAGTGGCGACCTCGGCGACGACCTGCTCGCGACGCTCGGCCCACCCCACTCGCTGCAGCCCAGTTGGCGGGCGCTGTTGCGGCAATTGGCCGATCGTCTGCCCACATTGGGTGGGGACCTGACAGCCGACGGCGGGGTGTTCGCTTTCGTTGGGCCGACTGGTGCGGGAAAAACCACCACCATCGGAAAGCTTGCGGCCCGGTACGTGTTGCGCCGTGGGGCCGACAAGGTTGCTCTGGTGACGATAGATTGCCACCGGGTCGCGGCCCATGAACAGCTGCGAACCTTTGGCCGCATCCTTGGGGTGCCGGTGCGCGTTGCGGACCACACCCACAACTTGCCTGAAGTGCTCTCGTCCTTGCGCAGCCGCGAACTGGTGCTGATCGATACCGCGGGGTTTGTCGGCGACGACCGGGCGCTGCACGGCCAACTCGACCAACTCGCCGCCTGCGGCTCCCGGCTCTCGAGCCAATTGCTGTTGCCGGCGACCAGCCAGCGCCGAGTGCTGGAGGAATCGCTGCGCACGTACCAGACATCGCACCTTGCCGGTGTGGTGGTGACCAAAGTCGACGAAGCGGCGTGCCTGGGCGAGGTCATCGACACCCTGGTGCAGCACGGCCCGACGCTTACTTATGTCACTGATGGACAGTCAATTCCCGATGACATCCGCGTCGCCGATGCCGATTGGCTGGTGGCCCGTGCCGAGCAGTTGCGGCAAAGGGATTGCGGCGGATCCGATCGATCATCCGATGCAGTCCCTGTATCGGATGGTTTTCAGCACGCGTAACACGTATTTCCACCAATAGGCTCAGGGTATGAAGCACAGAAAACCTGTTCAGGTCATCGCGGTCACGGGTGGCAAAGGCGGAGTTGGAAAAACCAACGTATCGGTCAACCTCAGCATTGCCTTGGCCCGGCGCGGCAACCGTGTGGCCCTTTTTGATGCAGACCTCGGGCTTGCCAACGTCGATGTCATGTTGGGGCTATCACCGGCGCGCAACCTGGAAGATGTGCTGCGCGGTGAATGTGCGCTTGAAGAAGCAATGGTGTGTGGGCCCGAGAACGTGCAGATTTTTCCAGCGGCTTCGGGAACCCGCCACATGGTCAACCTTGGGATCGCCGAGCACAATGGGTTGGTGCACGCCTTCAGCGCACTGGACGATGACTTTGACTACCTGATCGTGGACACCGCAGCGGGCCTTGCCGATGGAGTGGTGACCTTCGTTCGCGCGGCCCAGGAGGTGCTGGTCGTTGTGTGCGATGAGCCCACTTCGATCACCGACGCCTACGGCCTGATCAAACTGCTTAACCGCGACCATGGCCTGTCGCGCTTTCGTGTGCTGGCCAACATGGTGAAGTCGCCACAGGAAGCCGACCAGGTGTTTCGGAAGATCAATCAGGTCACCGATCGCTTCCTGGATGTTGCGCTGCAACCTGCCGGAATGATTCCCTCGGACGAGTGCGTACGCAAGGCGGTGAAGCGGCAGCGCGCGGTGATGGACCTCTATCCGGGTTCGCCTGCCGGACGCGCCTTTGACCAACTTGCAGGCCGTGTCGAGACCTGGCCCCCTCCGCGGATGGTGACTGGTCATGCGCAGTTTTTCGTTGAACGCATTGTGGCGCACGCAGCGGCTGTGTAGGTCCATGCGCCCGTCTGGTTACGCAGCCACACCCCAGCACCGGTACGAGCAGCTTGTCGAAGAGCACGCCGAGCTGGTGCGCAGAATTGCCCACCACTTGTTGATGCGTCTGCCGCCCTCGGTGCAGGTCGACGACCTCGTTCAGGCTGGGATGCTCGCACTGCTGGAAGCTGCGCAGAACTACGACGCCAGTCGTGGGGCGAGCTTTTCCACTTATGCGGGCATTCGAATCCGCGGAGCCATGATCGATGAAGTTCGCCGCGGTGACTGGTCTCCCCGCTCTGTGCACAAGAACGCACGGGCGCTCGGCGAAGCCATGGGTGCGGTTGAGCGGCGCACCGGCCGTGAGGCATCGGAGTCCGAGGTGGCGGCTGAACTGGGGGTGCCCTTGGCAGAGTACCGCCAGATGCTGACGGATGTGGCCGGCAGCCGCCTGTTCAGCTTCGAAGAGTTGCTTGGGCAGGACGACGACGGAGAGGGCAGCGGCCGGTCGTTTGTGGATCCAACCAGCCCTCAACCCCAGGATGAAACCGAGCTCGATCGGTTTGGTGCTGCCCTCGCAGCAGCCATCGACGCCTTGCCCGAACGCGAAAAGCTGATCCTGTCCCTGTACTACGATGACGAACTCAACCTCAAGGAAATCGGCGCGGTCCTTGGGGTGAGTGAGTCTCGGGTATCTCAGCTCCACAGCCAGGCGGCGCTGCGGTTGCGCAAACGCCTTGAAGGCTGGCGCATCCGCTGAATCCTGCTGGCCAGACGCAGATCTGCGTCTATGCTTTTTACTGACTGAATCATCCGATCCTGTCCGGCGCGATTGTAATCCTGCGGAGGCCCGTCTTGGACAAGAACATGAAGATCCTGATCGTCGACGATTTTTCGACGATGCGGCGGATCATCAAGAATCTGCTGCGTGACCTGGGTTTTACCAACACCGAAGAAGCCGATGACGGTGTGCCGGCATTGGCAATGTTGCAAAAGAACAATTTCGACTTTTTGGTCACCGACTGGAACATGCCGGGCATGACCGGCATTGATCTGCTGCGCGCCGTACGTGAGGACGAGAAAACGGCTCGCCTGCCTGTGCTGATGGTGACCGCCGAAGCCAAACGTGAACAGATCATTGAGGCGGCCAAGGCCGGAGTGAACGGCTACGTCGTAAAGCCGTTCACTGCTGCGGCACTCAAGGAAAAGATCGAGAAAATTTTCGAGCGTGTCGAAGCCTAGGCGGCTGAGGGGAAGGGTGCATGAGCGACAGTAATCAACTCTTGGCTTCCGACGATTCGATGACGGCACTGCTCGACACCGCCCGCGGATTGGTAGAAAAAATCGAGTCCGGTCACCTCAGCGAGACCGCGCAGTTCGTTGCGGACATCGTCTCGCAGCGCGACCGTAAGCTGTACGAAGAGGTGGGCAAGCTGACACGGGCGCTGCACAGCGCACTCAATGACTTTCACATCGACACCCACCTGTCTGGCGCAGGTACGGATCTAAATCAGATCTCGGATGCTTCGGATCGCCTCAACTACGTGATTCGCATGACCGACGATGCGGCCAACCGGACCATGGACGAAGTCGAAGCCAGCATCCCCATTGCGTGTGACCTGCGCTCCGACTGCGCGCAACTCAACGCTGATTGGAAGCGCTTTGCACGCCGAGAAATGACCCCGGATGAGTTTCGTGCCCTGTACCGGCGCATGGATGAGTTTCTGGACCGCACGCAGGACCGGGCCAATGGGCTGGAATCCTCGCTGAATTCAATCCTGATGGCGCAAGGCTACCAGGACCTCACCGGACAGGTGATCAAAAAAGTCATCGAGCTGGTTCAGCAGGTTGAGCAAAGTCTCGTTTCTCTGGTGCGGATGGCGGGTGAAGTCGAACGGCTGACTGGTGTGGCGACCGAGGCGCCGCCATCGATGCCCAGCACGAACTCGGCTTCGGCCCCCGCAGGTCCAAACGTCCACGGCGCGGCCAATGTCGACGTGGTTTCTGACCAGGACGAAGTCGACGAACTGCTCTCGAGCCTGGGATTCTGAGGCGCCACCCATGAGCTACGGTGATGACGAAATTCTCCAGGACTTCTTGGTCGAGGCCGGAGAAATTCTCGAGCAGCTTTCCGAGCAGCTCGTCCAGCTTGAGGAGCGCCCTGACGATGCAGAGTTGCTGAACGCCATTTTCCGTGGGTTTCACACTGTTAAGGGCGGGGCTGGGTTTCTGCAGATTGGCGCGATGGTCGATGCCTGTCACGTGACCGAAAACCTGTTCGACGTTTTGCGCAAGGGTCAGCTGGAGGTGTCTCCAGAGCTTGTGGATGTAACGCTGCAAGCGCTGGATGCGGTCAACGGCATGTACGCCGCGCTGCAACATGGCGAAACAGTAGACGCAGCGCCTGCAAGCCTGTTGCAACAGATTGAAGCCGCGGCCCAAGGGTCTGTGCCGGTTGCGGCGGATCCCGAACCGGCGGCTCAGACACCATCCCAGGCAAGTTCAAGCGCCGCTCCGGTGGATGCCGCGGTCGGCTCGGGTGAAGATATCAGCGACGCTGAGTTCGAAGCCCTGCTCGACGAGCTCCATGGGTCTGGAAAGCACGGCGGACAACCTGTGGCAGACAACGCCCCCAACCTGTCGGCCGAAGCCGCGACTTCACGGGCCACAACAGGCGCCAACTCCGACGAGATCTCGGATGCAGAATTTGAAGCCCTGCTCGATGAGCTGCATGGCGCCGGACAGCACAGCGGGCGCCCTGCACCAACAGATCCGAACTTGCCACAGTCCGCTCCCAGACTGGATCCACGAGCAGGCGAGGAAATCAGCGATGCCGAGTTCGAGGCTTTGCTCGACCAATTGCACGGCAAAGGCCAGCACGGTGGGACCCCCGCGGGCGAGTCTGTCGGCGAGGGCGAGCGCATCCAGCAAGAGGCCTTTGGTGATCTGCTGCAAGACCTGACGGAAAAGCCCAGGACAGGCCCAAACCCAGCGCTTGGATCCGGACCTGAGGCCACGGCCGTGCAGCTGAGTGCCCCCAAGGCGCCTAGATCCGACGCTTCTGTGAAGTCCGCCAAGGCCGAAGAGCTGCCCCCTCCGCCGGCAACGAAAGCGGCGGCCAAACCAGCAGCGCGGGAGGGTGCCACCGCTGAGGCGACGGTTCGAGTCGATACGCAGCGGCTGGACGACATCATGAACATGGTCGGTGAACTGGTCTTGGTTCGAAACCGCTTGTTGCGGCTTGGTTCCAGCAACGCCAGCGAGGACCTGGCAAAGACCATCTCACACCTCGATGTGGTGACCGCTGATCTGCAGGCATCTGTCATGCAGACACGCATGCAGCCGATCAAGAAGGTCTTCGGACGATTCCCAAGGGTGGTTCGAGACTTGGCGAGGTCGCTGCAGAAAGAAGTGGCACTTGAGCTTGTTGGAGAGGAAACCGATCTCGATAAAAACCTCGTCGAAGCGCTGGCCGACCCCCTCATTCACCTGGTCCGAAATTCCGTGGACCACGGCATTGAGATGCCAGACGCCCGCGAGGCGGCCGGCAAGCCCCGCAAAGGCACGGTGGTGCTTGCCGCAGCGCAGGAAGGCGACCACATCACCCTGTCGATCACGGACGATGGACGGGGCATGGACCCCGAAAAGCTGAAAGACGTCGCGGTGAACCGGGGCGTCATGGAGCGCGACGCCGCGGACCGGCTCACCGACTCCGAATGCTTCGAACTCATCTTTGCCCCGGGGTTTTCCACCAAGCAGGAGGTGTCTGACGTTTCAGGTCGTGGCGTCGGCATGGATGTCGTCAAGACCAAGATCAGTCAGCTGAATGGTGCGATTGTTATTCATTCCGAGCCAGGCCGGGGCACCCGAATCGAGATTCGCGTTCCTCTGACCCTGGCGATCATGCCCACCTTGATGGTGATGCTGGAAGAGCAGGCTTTTGCGCTACCGCTGGTCAACGTCAACGAGATTTTCGACCTTGACCTTTCGCGCACCAACGTGGTCGATGGTCAGGAGGTCGTGGTAGTACGTGACCGGGCCTTGCCGCTTTTCTACCTAAAAGAGTGGTTGATCGCTTGCGGCCCTTCCGCTGCACAACGAGATCGGGGACATGTAGTGATCGTGAGCGTCGGGACACAGCGGGTCGGGTTTGTTGTCGATCAACTGCTCGGTCAGGAAGAGGTCGTGATCAAGCCCCTGGGGCGCATGTTGGCGGGTACGCCGGGGATGGCTGGAGCAACCATAACCGGTGATGGAAAAATCGCGCTCATTCTGGATGTGCCAAGCATGTTGAAGCGCTACGCACGGCGTCGAGCCTAGTCGTCTCGGCCAGTCCGAGGAGCTACTGATGACAGTGCGGGTATTGGTGGTCGACGACTCGCCTTTTTTCCGGCGTCAGCTGTGCAGCTCACTCGCTCAGAACCCCGGCATTGAAGTGGTCGGCACGGCTGAAGATGGGCGTCAGGCGGTTGAAAAAACTTTGGCGCTGCGTCCTGACCTGATCACCATGGACTATGCCATGCCGGTGATGGATGGAATCCATGCCGTGCGCAAGATCATGGGGGTGCGGCCAACTCCCATTTTGATGTTTTCCGCCCTGACCTTCGAAGGTGCACAGGCGACGCTTGATTCCCTCGAAGCGGGGGCGCTGGATTTTCTGCCGAAGAACAAAGACGCCCTGCGAGGCGCTCCTGGCCAGCGCAACCCCTTGCATGAGCGGGTACTGGCCTTGGGGCGTGCCCTGCCTCAGGCGAACCATCGACTGCGCAAAGTCGTGCCGTCCACGCGATCTGACGCACAGACAACGCGCAGCCAGCCCCCTCAACTGATCGCGATCGGCGCTTCGACCGGGGGGCCGGTGGCAGTTCAAACGCTGTTGCGCGCGTTGCCAGCCCGGTTTCCAGTCCCCATTGCGGTTGCGGTGCACATGCCCCATGCGTTCACTGGAACTTACGCGCAACGCCTTGATCGAGACTGTGCCCTTCAAGTGAAGGAAGCCCAAGACGGTGACCGACTGGAGCCAGGGTCGGTGTTGATTGCGCCAGGGGCCCACCAGATGCGCATCGAACGGGGACGGGTGAGGATCTCGGCCGACAAGGCGGCTCAGCTCTATGCGCCAAGTGTCGATGAACTCTTTACCACGGCGGCGGCTGCGTATTCTTCCAGGGTGCTGGGCATCGTTCTGACTGGGATGGGTCAGGATGGAGCCCGCGGGGCAGCGACGCTGCGCTCGGCACACGCCCGCGTCTGGGCGCAGGATGAGGCCTCGAGTGTCATCTTTGGTATGCCGGCAGCGGTTGCGCGCGCAGGCCTCGCTGACGCCGTGTTGGGCCTCGGGGAACTTGGACCCAGCCTGATCGAGGTGTCGCGCTGATGGATTGGCTGACGCTGTTCGGCATTTTATTGGCAGCGGTGGCCATACTCCTTGGCAACCACCTGGAAGGTGGCCACATGCAGGCTTTGCTGAATTTTCCGGCAATGCTCATTGTGGTTGGCGGTTCAACCGGTGCGGTGATGGTCCAAACACCTTTCCCCACCATGCGCAGGGCACTTCGAATCGCGGTCTGGGTCGCCCTTCCGCCGGCCATTGACCTGCGTGGCGGAATCGACCGCTTGCTGGCATGGAGCACCACTTCACGCAAAGAGGGCCTGCTCGGCCTTGAAGGGATTGCCGAAGTCGAGACCGATGCATTCGCGCAAAAGGGTCTACGTTTGCTGGTGGATGGCGCCGAACCGCAAACCATCCGGGATGTTCTGGAACTCGACCTGGATCAGAAAGAAGCGCGCGACCTTGGGGCTGCGAAGGTGTTCGAAAGCATGGGTGGGTACAGCCCAACGATCGGCATCATCGGAGCCGTCTTGGGGCTGATTCATGTGATGGGCAATCTGGCGGACCCGAGCTCGCTTGGTGGTGGCATCGCAGTTGCTTTTGTGGCCACGATCTACGGGGTTGGTGTTGCCAACCTGTTGTTGCTGCCGATCGCCAACAAGCTCAAGCAGATTGTCCACCTGCGCAGTCGGTACTGCGCCCTCATCATTGATGGCCTGGTTGCCATCTCGGAAGGGGAGAATCCGCGGTCGATCGAGCTCAAGTTGAGCGGATACCTCGAGAGGTAGTACCGGCATGGGGCGTCGCAGACCGGAGCCGGAATCAGAGAACCACGAGCGCTGGCTGG
>DHQM01000189.1:0-310 GCA_002408105.1 Gammaproteobacteria bacterium UBA5338
CCGAGTCTACCAAGCCGCCGTCAGCACCGAGCCAGGCACAAACGTCTTGCGTCACCCCAGCCGATACCGCTTGCGCCGAATCAACATGCACAGCGCTGTCGGGCGCTCCCGGAGCCGCTTCATAAGCCGACTCGGAGGCTGGTAACCCGTCCAGCCTCTGCGACCTGCGTTCAGCCGTGCGGCCTTGCTGCCCACAGATGCGGATGTGATGGGAACCTTGGTATACTTCGCGCCCGTCGAAGAACAGGCTGAGTGGGAGGGGGCTGGCTGATGACCTTCGTTGTCACTGAGAACTGCATCAAGTGCAAAT
>DHQM01000189.1:604-7832 GCA_002408105.1 Gammaproteobacteria bacterium UBA5338
ACTGCGTCGAAGTCTGTCCCGTGGACTGCTTTTACGAAGGTCCGAATTTTCTGGTCATTCACCCCGACGAGTGCATTGATTGTGGGCTCTGCGTGCCAGAATGCCCGGCGGAGGCGATTTTCGATGAGGACGAACTCCCGGAAGACCAACGAGAGTTCATCGAAATCAATGCCAAGTATGCAGAAGAGTGGCCGAACATCACCGAGATCAAGGATCCACCCGCCGATGCCGATGAGTGGAAAGATGTGGCCGGCAAAAAGGCCCATCTGGCCGATTATGATTAGGGTCCAGCGTACCGCCACATCAGGCAGCTACCCCTCCGGTTCAACCGAACGACCCGCCAACCGCTCACCGCTTACCCAACAATGGAAAGGGCGGTCTATCCCAGACCGCCCTTAACGCCCACCGCGAACATCCCTCTCGCTACCATTTCCCTCCGCGCCGCTTCCGTGCAGCACCCACCGCGACTGTGGACCGCGCATCCTGCGCCAGCAACGGTGTACGGATCAACTTAGTGAAATGAAGGGAGCCGCGCCAGACCGCAAACAGGATGAAGGAGCCCGTTCAATCAGCTGCGCAAGCGGGGAATTGCCCTAATAAATCAAGGAAGTACATCTGGCGCCAGGGCCAGAACCCCGCCGAAGCGCTGAGCGCGCACACAGGTTTTCTCGCAAGTCCTACAATCAAATCAGGGTTTGTCTTACACGCGAAGCCGGATCCGGCGCACCAGGGCCTCAGTCCCCAAACACACAGTCGCCGGTGAGGCCTTGTTGCTCCATGATCTCGCGCAGGCTGCGCAACGCCTCGACCTGAATCTGTCTCACGCGTTCTCGAGTCAGCCCGATCTCGCGGCCGACATCCTCCAAGGTGCTGGTCTCGTAGCCACGCAGGCCGAACCGCCGTGCCAATACTTCCCGGTGCTTCTCGGACAATTCGTCGATCCAGCGCCCAAGGTTCTGCTTGAGGTCACTTTCCTGCAGCATCTCCGCCGGATCCGATACCTGCTCATCGGGAATGGTCTCAAGGATGCTGCGCTCCGAGTCGGGAGAAAGCGATACGTCTACCGAGGAAACCCGCTCGTTGAGCGCCAGCATTTTCTTAACGTCTTCGATCGGTTTGTCCACCACTGCGGCGATTTCCTCCGCTGTGGGCTCATGGTCGAGCTTCAATGTCAATTCGCGGGCCGCCCGCAGGTACACGTTCAATTCTTTGACGACGTGAATCGGAAGCCGAATGGTGCGGGTCTGGTTCATGATCGCCCGCTCGATCGTCTGGCGAATCCACCAGGTTGCGTAAGTTGAAAAGCGGAATCCCCGCTCGGGGTCAAACTTTTCGACGGCCCGAATCAGCCCGAGGTTCCCCTCTTCGATGACGTCGAGTAGAGTCAGCCCGCGATTGAGGTACCTGCGGCTGATTTTGACGACCAGCCGCAGGTTGCTCTCGATCATTCGCATGCGGGCACGCTGCTCACCACGCAGCGCTCGGCGGGCAAAGTACACTTCTTCCTGCGGGCTGAGCAGTGGAGAAAAGCCAATTTCGCTCAGGTACAGCTGGGTGGCGTCCAGGGTTCTCTGAAACCCGGATTCCGCCTCAGCTTGGGCTCGCCGTCGATTCGCTCGCGACCAAGCGTCGGATTCTTCTCGGGCTTCATCTGCGGCGTCCGAACCTGTGTCGAGTTCCTCAAAGGAAATTGCCTCCTCGTACATACCCTCGCCGTCCGCTTCAGCCTGAGAAAGTAGCGTCATTTTTCTGGTCCCTTTGAACAATGTCAAACAAGTCATTGACTTGACGATCAATTTTTCCGCGGAAGCAGCCCAAGTGGATTCATGGGGATTCCTCGGTGGCGGATCTCGAAGTGCAAGCGTCCGCGCCCACTCGCTTCCTTACCTGTTTCGGCAATGACTTGGCCAACTTTAATCTTTTCGGTTTCCTTAACGAGGAGTTTGCGGTTGTGCCCGTACGCACTGATGAAGTCATCGCTGTGTTTGATGATGACAAGGTTTCCGTAGGCCCGCAGCCCATCGCCGGCGTAGACCACCTCTCCCGCTGCGGCCGCGCGCACCGCAGTGCCGGCTGGCGCGGCGATGTCGATGCCCTTGGTCGGAGGGTCCCCCACGCCGAATTCGCGAGCCAGGTCGCCTGCCAATGGCCAGTGCCACTGGATGCGTTGTGCCGCTGCCACCGAGGCGGTCTCGCTGGCACTCGGGGGCGTCAGCGAATCAGCCGGGCTGGTGGGTCCCGGCATTCTACTGGCTTCGCCTTCAGCCGAACCTGCAAACCGAAGGATTTGTCCAGGATAAATGGTGTAGGGCGGACCGATCTGGTTGATGGCCGCCAGTTGACGCACGTCCAGCCCATGGCGAAACGCGATGCTGTACAGGGTATCGCCAGCCCGCACACGGTACCGACCCGGCGCAGGCGACGCCGCCTTCAGATTGCGGTAATAGCCGTACTCGCGGTGGGGTGTCGGCGCCGCGCAAGCCGCAAGCAACACACAAACTGTGGTGACCGCGACAATACGCAAACCGGCCGGCGCCGCCATCCGGGCACGGCCTGTCACCGACGACGGGCCCACCACTCGGGCACCAACACAAGGGCAATTCCAAGGCCCATGCAGAGCACCGCGGTGCCGAGCATCGGGTCGGCATCGAGCAATTCCGCATAGTTGTTGGGGGCCAGCCCGTGCTCGACCAGGGGGACCATTTCGCCCGACGAGTCGATGCGGTAGCTGACCACCTGCCGCCAGGGCCACACTTGGTGCAAAGAACCCAAGAGCACCCCGGTCAGGGCCGCCAGCGTGGCGTTGCGCCGGTGGTGGAGCAACCAATTGAGCACGCGGGAAAAGAGCATCAGTCCAAGAATACAGCCCGCTGAAAAGGTGGCGAGAAAGCCAAGGTCCCACTCGTGCAGAGCACGCAACACCTCATGGTACAACCCAAGGACCAACAAAATGAACGAGCCGGATATCCCGGGTAGGATCATGGCCGTGATGGCTGCGGCCCCGCCACTCAGCACGAACAACAGGCTGGGCGACGCTGCACTCGGCTCCAGTGAGGTCAGTAGGTACCCCGCCAGGGCGCCAGCGACAGCAGACCAGAACGCGCCCTGACTCCAACGCCCAACGCGCCCACCCAACAGCAACCCAGAAGCAGCGATCAATCCAAAGAAAAACGACCACACGGGAATCGGATGTTGCTCCAGGGCCCACACAATGACCCGGGAAAGCGACACAACACTCGTCAGAATGCCAAGACCGAGCACGAGCAGGAACCCGGCGTTGGCCTGCTTCCAGCAAGCGACGAAACCCTGGTGGCGCCACGCCCACAAAAGACCCGGCCCGATCCGACTCAGAGCGCCGACAAGGTCCTCATAGATTCCAGTGATCAGTGCCACCGTTCCCCCAGACACACCGGGCACCAGATCCGCCGCCCCCATGGCCAAACCCCGCAGGTAGATGCCGATCGGCCGCTTCGGCGGGCGAGGCCGAGCGCTCACCTGCTGTGCATCGGGATTGGGCATCACACCGGCTGCGTCTTTGACACCAGCGGCACGAATCGCACCGCGTCGCAGTCTGTACGAAATGGCGTGCCGTCGGCCTGCTGCGTCAGCTGCACCAGACGCTGTGCGCCCAATCCGCCAACCGGCATCACCAAGGTGCCACCGACGGCCAATTGCCGCAACAGCTCCGGGGGGACGTTTTCAGCAGCGCAGGTCACCACGATGCCGTCGAACTCACCGCCAGACGACCAGCCAAAGTGTCCATTAGAGTGATCGAAAAGCACTTGGTGATAACCCAGCTTGCGCAACCGCTGTCGCGCCTTGGCCTGCAGTTCTCGAATCCGTTCAACCGTGTACACCTGGGCACCGAGCTCAGCAAGCACGGCGGTTTGGTAACCGCACCCGGTGCCGATTTCTAGCACGCGACTCAAAGGGCCATGCTGCCACAGCAGCTCGGTCATGCGGGCAACCACAAAGGGTTGAGAAATGGTCTGCCCATGACCAATCGGCAAGGCCTTGTCTTCGTATGCATGGTGGGCCAGTGCCTCATCCACAAACAGGTGGCGAGGAACACGTGCAAGAGCAGCCAACACCTCGGCATTGGTGACCCCTCGCTCGCGCAGCCGTTCAACCAGGCGATCGCGCTGGCGCTGGAGGCGATGCCGTGGGGCTTGTTGCGCGTTGGGCTTCACCACAGCTGCGTCAACCAATCGCTGAGCAAGTCGAAGCTTTCGTAGCGTGTCATGTCCACCTGCAGAGGCGTCACTGACACACAATGCTGGCGAATCGCGTCGAAGTCAGTGCCCGGGCCTCCGTCCTCTGGCTCTCCGATGCCGCCAATCCAAAAACCCGGGTTGCCGCGTGGATCCGTGACTTTCATCGGCTGCTGGGCACGCCCACGGTGCCCGAGCCGGGTCAGGCGGACACCCTGGATTTCATCCATTGGCAGGTTCGGGACATTGATGTTGATCACCGTGCGGGGTGCCAGCACCAGGGGCTCATCCTGGGTCAGCATGCGGCGAACCACAGCCGCTGCGGTCGCATAGTGCTCCAAGGGCTCTTCGGCGAGGCGTGCCAGAGAGACGGCCATGGAGGGCGCGCCGAGTGCCCTGCCCTCCATGGCCGCCGCAACGGTGCCGGAATAGAGCACATCGTCGCCGAGGTTCGCGCCCGCATTGATCCCGGAAACCACCCGCTGGGCGTGATCGGGGAACAGCCCATTCAGGCCCAGGAACACGCAGTCCGTGGGCGTGCCGCTCAACGCGACAAACCCGTTGGGCAGGGTTCGCGGATGCAGCGAACGGTCGAGGGTCAGCGAATTGCTGGCACCGCTTCGGTCCCTGTCGGGAGCCACCACCACCACCTGAGCGATCTGCTCAAGTTCAGCCGCCAAGGCCTTAAGGCCTGTCGCTTCGACACCGTCATCATTCGAGAGCAACAGCTTCATACCACCCGCACCACTTCAATCCACCGCCGGCCCAGTATGAACCTGGCCTGCGTTCATTGCCGCACCGTTTCGCAAACGCACCGCAGCACTCAGCACGCTGGTCGCGAAACTCCCCTTCGGCAGCCAAAAACTGGCCCAGACGGCCGCGGCTTCGGTTTCCACCTCCAGCGCCTCGGGCCACACCCACAGGGCGCGCCGGTCGTGGGTCCAATCCAGCGCTTCGGTCGCAGCCAGCCAGTCGAATTCTCGAGCCACCTCCGACTCGAACGCCTGTACCGCGCCACCTGTGGGTGGAGGCCCAGCCCCCCAGAGTGGCCCGCTGATCTTGACCTCACCATGGCGGAGGCGTGCTTCGAGCGTTGCGTCCGAGCCGTCATTGAGGAACTGGCTGCGGCCGTTGCCGAGCAGAATCAGGTCCCCAAGGCATGGCCTGAGGTGGCCCGCGCGCGCCAGCCGACGCACGGCGACCCGATTGAACACGGCGCTGCGCAGGGCCGAGTACCAGATGCCGCGCACTGTCCGTTTCGGCGCGCGCTCTTGGCCACGCAGCCAGCGCCGCGCGCCTTTCAGGTTGTCACCCAGAACGCCGAATCGCTGAGGTCCAAATAGGTTGGCACAGCCTTCAGCGCCCACCCGTGTCAAACCTTCGGCCACCGCCTGGGCGTCCTCGCAATGAAGGCGAATTCTAAACCCGTTTCCTCGGTGGCTGCCGCGGCGCAGTTTTTTGGTGTGCCGGACGCCACGCAACAACTCAACGCCCGGAATTTCCCACTCGCTCCAGCGCAGCCGATTACCCGAATCCGGCAGACTGAACCACTGGGTGGTGCGGGCGTGTCGGTCTTTCAGGCCGGAGTAGCCGACATCACGCTGGTTGCACTCCGCACGCTGGGCCAACGACCGAGCCACCCAGGCAGTGTTTTGACCGGTTTTTCGCACCTGCAGCCAAAGGTGATCCCCACTGCCTTCCGGCTCGAACCCAAGCGTCTCATCCACCTGAAATTCTTCCGCGAAACTTTTATATGTCGCTGCTGGAAGGGGCGTGCGGGCGGTACGATTCATTCCCTCTTGCGTCCGTCATGCGCGGGGCCGTGCAACAACACCACCGCGTGCGCGGCGATGCCTTCCCCCCGGCCCTCGAACCCAAGCTTTTCGGTGGTGGTGGCCTTGACGCTGATGGTGCCCTCGTCGATCTCCAGCACCTCGGCAATGACCACCCGCATCTGCGGGACGTAGGCCGCTATCCGTGGGCGCTGCGCCACCAGCGTCAAATCGGCATTGACGAGCGACCAGCCTGCCGCCGTGACCTGCTGGTAAGCGGCCGCCAACAGCCCAGTGCTTGGCGCTCCGGCCCATTGGGCATCGCTATCTGGAAACAGTCGGCCAATGTCACCGAGCCCTGCGGCCCCCAGCAAGGCATCAATCAAGGCGTGGAGCAACACATCACCATCCGAGTGCGCCACAACACGGAGTTCTGAGTCGACCGCAACCCCACCCAACACGAGGGATCGTGCTTGCGGGTCAACCCTGTCGGAACCGAGCAAGCGGTGGACATCGTACCCGTGCCCAATGCGCAGACCGAAGGCCGTCATCGCCCGGGGTGCCTGACCGACGCGCGCGCACCTTGCACAGATTCAAATCCTTGCGCGCGCAGGATGGCACTCACCAATGGAAGGTCTTCCGGATAGGTGAGTTTGATGTTGGTCGCAGCGCCTGCAACCAATCGGGGCCGGTGATGGCAGTGCTCCATGGCGCTGGCTTCATCGGTGGTTTCGATGCCTGCCGCTCGGGTCATCTCCAGAGCTTGGACCAGCGCATCCACAGGAAAAAGCTGGGGGGTCAGTGCGTGCCAAAGGCCGCTGCGGTCGATCGTCTGGTCAATCCGGCCGTCACAATGCGCGCGCTTCATGGTGTCCCGCACCGGTGAGGCAAGCAGACCACCATCGGGGGACCACGCAACTTCGCTGATCAACCGCTGGATGTCATCCAAAGTGACGCAGGGACGAGCCACATCGTGCACCAGCGCCCAGGCACCCGAGCCTGCCTGCTCCTGTACAGCCACGAGTCCCGCCTCGACCGAGTCGATTCGTTCTTGACCGCCAGCGACTCGATGAATGCGTGGATCTTCAGCAAACTCAGAATCCTCCCAGTGGCAGTCGCGCTCGTTCAGCACCAGGACCAGGGCCTGTATCCTGGGAACCGAAAGCAGCCGTTCCAGTGTCCAGTCGATGACCAGTCGGCCACCGATGCGCAGGTACTGCTTGGGGCGTTCGACACCGAATCGAC
>DHQM01000157.1:0-3770 GCA_002408105.1 Gammaproteobacteria bacterium UBA5338
GCCGAGGACCTGCAGTTCCCGCCCCAGGGGTTCGGGTTCCCCCGCAGTTCCGCAAGAGGCGATGCCCGCCGCCGCGAACGGTTTGAATGAGGGTGTCCAGTCCGTGCGGAGCCAGCACCTTGCGCAGCCGCAGCACGTGAACGTCCACGGTGCGCTCTTCTACATAGATGTTGCGACCCCACACGCGGTCGAGCAGTTGGCTGCGGCTGAATACGCGGTCTCGGTTGTGCATGAAGAACAGCAGCAGCCGGTATTCGGTGGGGCCAATGTGCACAGGCTCGTCCTGGATCAGCAGCCGGTGGCCTTGGGTGTCGAGGCAGAGTTCATCAATGCGCAGGACTCCGTCATCGCCCTTGCCTGAGCGGCGCAGAATCGCCTTTACCCGTGCGACCATTTCCTTGGACGAAAACGGTTTGGTGATGTAGTCATCGACCCCAGTGGAAAAGGAGCGCAGCTTGTCCTGCTCTTCACTGCGTGCGGTGAGCATCACGACGGGAATGTCTTGGGTGGTTTCGTCGCGACGGACCTGGTTGACCAGGTCCAGCCCGCTCATGCCGGGCAACATCCAGTCGACCAGCAGCAAATCGGGGGGAGGGCCTTCCAGCTGAGTCAGGGCGGATTCGGCGTCTTCAGCTTGCTGCACGACGAAGCCTGCGCGCTCAAGGCCGAACGCAAGCATCTCACGAATTTCAGGCTCGTCCTCTACAACCAGTATCCGTTGTCCGCCCATGGGCATTGGTACCTTGCTGTCCCCTGCTGTGCGGGATTAGACGATTTTGCGATGACATCTGTGTTACAGCCCGCCCGACTCGCCGGCGCAAAGGCGCCAGTGAATGAGGCCGAAAGGGACCGGTGCCGCTGCAATTAACCCAACAGTAACAGAAATTCGAGTAGGGCCTTTTGCGCGTGCAAGCGGTTTTCTGCCTCGTCCCACACCACCGAGCGGGGGTCGTCGAGCAGGTCGATACTGACCTCTTCGCCGCGGTGAGCCGGCAGACAGTGCATGAAGAGCACGTCGTTTGCGGCATGGTCGAGCAAGGCGGGCGTGACCTGGTAGGGGGCGAAGACCTTCGCGCGGGCATCGGATTCGTTTTCCTGCCCCATCGACGCCCATACATCGGTTGCCACCAAGTCCGCCCCCTGGACGGCCGCGACTGGGTCGTCGACCAGCCGGACGTTCGCGCTGCAGCGCGCCAGCAGGTCGGGATCGGGGCGGTGGTGCTCGGGCGCGGCGACGACCAGTTCAAATTCGAATTGCTGTGCCGCATTCATGTAGGAGTGGCACATGTTGTTGCCATCGCCAACCCAGGCCACGCGCTTGCCTTGGATTGACCCGCGCCGCTCAATGTAGGTCATCATGTCCGCCAGCAGCTGACAGGGGTGAAACTGGTCCGTGAGTCCGTTGATGACGGGCACCGCGCTGTGCGCTGCGAAGCGTTCAACCACCGAATGGTCGAAGGTGCGGATCATCACCAGGTCGACCATGCGCGAAAGCACCCTGGCGCTGTCTTCGATGGGCTCTCCGCGCCCCAGTTGGGTGTCACGGGGTGACAGGAAGATGGCTCCGCCACCGAGCTGGATCATCCCCGCCTCAAAGGAGACCCGCGTGCGGGTCGAAGACTTTTCAAAAATCATGCCGAGTACGCGCCCCGGGAAATGCGCCGGGGCACCGGCCTTCAGCATTTTGGCCCGCACAATCAGTTGCTGCAGCTCCGGTGCGCTGAAGTCCGTGAGGGTGAGGAAGTGTCGCACCGACCGACCCATGGCTACCGCGGCCGCGTTCGTTCGTCGGCGGCATACAGACGCAGCACCTTCACAACACGCTGCACCAGTTCATCGGCTTCAGAGTCGGTCAGGATCAAGGGTGGCAGCAAGCGCACCACACGTTCGGCCGTGACATTGAGCAACAGGCCCTGCGTCGAGGCGAGGGTGGGCAATTCGGTGCAACTGTCCTTCAACTCAATTGCGAGCAACAGCCCCTGATGGCGAATCTCCGCCACGTAATCGGCCCCACCCAATTCCGCCTCCAGTCCCGCGCGAATGCGCGCCCCCAACTCGGTAGCCCGCTCGGCGAGCGCCCCTCTCTCGAGGGTGTTGACCACCGCCAGCCCGGCAGCGCAAGCCAACAGGTTGCCGCCAAAGGTTGAGCCATGGGAGCCGGGTTGCATCAGCTGTCCGGCTTGTTGGGTGGCGAGGCAGGCCCCGATGGGCACGCCGTTGCCAAGGCCTTTGGCCGTGGTCACGACGTCCGGCAAAAAGTCATGGTGCTGGTAGGCGAAATAGCGCCCGCTGCGCCCGTTGCCGGTTTGTACTTCGTCGAGCATCAATAGCCAATTGTGGCGATCACAGAGCGCCCTCAATGCCGGCAGGTATTCGGGTGGGGGAATTCGGATTCCGGACTCGCCCTGTATGGGCTCGACCAGAATCGCGACCACGTTGGGGTTGTTGCGGGCAATGGTCTCGAGGGCTGCCACATCCGCAAAGGGTGCCCGCACAAAGCCTTTCAGCAATGGCTCAAACCCGGCTTGGATGGCGCGGTTTCCCGACGCGGTGAGGGTGGCCATGGTGCGGCCGTGGAAGGCGCCATCCATCACGATGATGCTGGGTTGGTCAATCCCGCGGGCGTGGCCATAACGGCGGGCCAGCTTGATCGCGGCTTCGTTGGCTTCGGCGCCGGAATTGCAGAAAAAGGCCATATCAAGACCCGACACCCGCGCCAGCGCAGCGGCCAACTGCTCTTGGGCCGGGATGCGGTACAGGTTCGACACATGGAGCAATTGCTCGGCCTGATGACGAATGGCAGCGGAAACTGCGGGGTGGCTGTGGCCCAGGCCGCACACGGCAATGCCGCTGAGCGCGTCGAAATACCGCACCCCGTCTCGATCGTAAAGCCAGGGCCCCTCGCCGCGGACAAATTCAACCGGAATGCGCCGGTAAGTCGGCATCAGCGCGTCAGTGTGCATGCTCATGGGGTGTCCATCGGTCCCGGAACGAAAAAAAGCAGCCGTAGCCGCTTCCATCGAGTCAATTGCCCAATATAGCGGAGGCGATCGAGCCTTCGCAACAACTGTGGGGCTTGGGCCCGGGCTGTCGTAGGAGTCAGTAGAATGGAGGGGGACAGCGGCTGCCTTCTGCAGGCGCACCCCGCAGTTCTTAAGGCCGGCGGCTGAGGAGGCCACCTGTGACGACACCCAATGCCATCGAACTGAGCCTCTTTGCCAGCCGAGTGGAATCGATTTGCGATGAAATGGGCGGCACGCTCAAGCGGGCGGCCTTCTCGCCCAACATTCGCGAACGGCTCGACTATTCCTGTGCGTTGTTCGACCCGCAGGGCGAGCTGGTCGCTCAGGCGGCGCACATTCCGGTGCACCTTGGCAGCATGGCCTTTTCGATGCACCAGGTGGTTGCGGCCAGGCGCTGGAATCCAGGCGATGTGCTCATGTTCAACGACCCGTTCCTCGGCGGCACACACCTGCCGGACGTCACCTTGGTCACTCCAGTGTTTCTGGACGTACAGGCGCGGCCGCGGCTGATCGGGTTTGCGGTGAACCGCGCACACCACGCCAACATCGGGGCTTCGACCCCTGGCTCCATGCCCGTGTCCCGGCGACTCGAAGAGGAGGGGCTGGTGCTTCCACCGACACTGCTCGCTTCGGCCGGGGGGTTGGAGTCCGCAGCGCTCGCCCGCCTCGCGCCGCTTCGGCGCAGCGCCCTTGGTGACGCTCAAGGCCTGAACCACCCTGTACTGGGCGACTTTGCTGCACAGGTCC
>DHQM01000157.1:3981-8279 GCA_002408105.1 Gammaproteobacteria bacterium UBA5338
TGCACAGGTCAGCGCGAATCGAGTGGGTGCCGAGCGCCTTACGGCATTGGTTCAAGAACTTGGTGCCGGTGAATACGCAGTCCGCGTTCGTGCCCTGATCGACTATGCCGAGCGCCTGGCTCGAGCGGCCATTGCGGCCTTACCCGCCGGTGAGTACTGCGCCGATGACTGCATGGACGACGACGGCCAAGGGTCCGAAGGCGTCGTGCTGCGGGTTTGCCTGAGGGTTTCGAAGGCCAGGGAGGTGATCGTGGACTTTTCGGGTACCGCAGCGCAGGTTTCTGGCAACATCAACTGCCCCCTCGCGGTCACCGCGGCCGCTGTGTACTACGTGTTCCGGTGCCTAATGGCGCCTCAGGCTCCGGCGTGTGCCGGGCTGTTTCGGCCCATTCGCATCAAGGCCAACCCCGGCAGCTTGGTCCACGCCCAGGCGCCGGCCGCAGTGGCTGCAGGCAATGTGGAAACCTCCTCACGCATCGTGGACCTGGTGTTGGCTGCGCTTGCGCAGGGTCTGCCGGATCGAATTCCCGCTGCAAGCCAGGGCACCATGAACAATGTGGCAATGGGGGGGCGTGAGACCGGCAATGAATGGGACTACTACGAAACCATTGCCGGAGGCATGGGGGCACACGCGGCTGGACCTGGGCTGGACGCGGTCCAGACCCACATGACCAACAGCCTGAACACGCCGATCGAAAGTCTTGAGCAGCTGTTTCCGTTGCGTGTGGTGGCATACGGGCGGCGCACGGGTTCAGGCGGGGTTGGCCGCCACCGTGGCGGTGACGGCGTGGTGCGCGAATTCGAATGCCTGGAGCCCATGGAGGTGACCTTGCTGACCGAACGGCGCGCCTCAGCCCCCTGGGGATTGGCGGGAGGTGGCGCGGCGCTCCCCGGCGCCAACTGGCTCAACGGCGCACCATTGCCCGCCAAGTGCCACCTGCAGTTGCGCCGGGGTGACCGCCTGCGGATCGAAACCCCCGGCGGAGGGGGCTGGGGCACTTGGGTGGAGCCAGTTGATTCTGCGCCGTAGCAGGTCTCAGCGCCTTCAAGGCTGGGCCTCAGGTAAGGAGCGCGCCAGCAGTGCGCCCGCCAACGCAAGCCCACTCAAGCCCGCGATGAAGCCCTCGGGCGGCACCTGTTGAGCAAGCGCCATGGCCCCACCCAGCCCAAGCAGGATGGCGCCGATCAGGCTGTTGCTGACTGAGACATAGTCGGTGCGCCGATTGCCGCCGGCGATGTCCACCAGGTAGGTCTTCCGACCGAGGCGCACTCCCGCGTGGGCGATCTGCAAGACGAAGAACGCCAGCATGGCAGCCGCGCTGCGCAGGGCTTCAGCCGGAACCAGCCACCAAGTGGCCAAAAACGCCAGGCCTGTGGCGCCAGCAAGGGTGCCGCCTAGGCGCATCGTCGTGCGGCTGGATCGGTCAGCAAATCGGCCCCACAAGGGCGCGCTCAGTGTCGAAGCCAGCCCGGACAGAGCCACCAGCGCCCCGAGCAGGGTGGTGGATCCAGGTTGCTCGGCGCTCAACAGCGCCACCAGGAAGGGTGGTGCCAAGGCCGTGCCCAGCAGGCAAGCGCGGGTGCACACGAACCGGCGCAGCACCGCGTCATCGCGCAGGATCCCGAGGCGCAAGAGCGCGGTCTTGAGGCCGTTGGCACCCCCGCTGGTGGCACCGGGCTGCTCAGATACACTCGAATAGAGCCCCGCTGCTGCGAACCAAAGCGATGCCGCAGCGCCAAGCAACAAGGCGAAACCGCCCCGTTCGAAGGTGTCCGACTGGCTGCGGCTGAGCGCCAGCCCGACCACCAATGCGCTCAGGCCCGAAGCCATGGTGACATACCCGGACAGCCGACCCCGGCGGGTTTTGGGCACAGTCTTGCCGATGACGTCCTTCGAGGCAATCGAGCACAAGCCCCGGGCCAGGCTGAACGCCACCAGTGCGCCGACCACCGCCAGGCCAGCGGCCGTGCCGTCAAGCAGCAAAGCGGCGCCGGCCATGGCGGCGACCGCGACGCCCTGAAGCCCGGCCCCAAGCACGTAGCTCCATTTCCGCCTGCGCTGGTGCCGGACGCAGGCCGCGATCGCCAGCTGCGGAAGCATCGATCCTGATTCGCGGATGGGCACGAGCAGCGCGACCAGCCCGGAGGGCGCGCCCAGGGCGTTGAGCAGCCAAGTGAGCACCGTCTTGGGATTGATCAGTGCATCACCAAGGTTGGTGAGGCTAAGGCTCGCAAACAGGCGCAAAAAGTTGCGCGGGACCACCACGCAAGCGGCGTCGGGGATGTCCTTGCAGACACGGGCGTCCTCTTCGTCGAACAGCCGCGCATAGAGTCGCTCGACGCGGTCAGTGCCCATGCTGCACGGCCAGTTGATGCAGTGGACGCAGGGGTGGGCTACCGGCGGGCCTTTGAATCAATGCACGTTGTCCGGGGTATCGCCCGGGAGGCGGGGCTCGAAGTCGGTCCAGAGTTGCGCGATGTCCACTGCGTCCAACGCGGTGATCTGACCGCAGAACTCGCAGGTGACGGCCACCTCCCCCTGCTCGTGCAACACGTGCTCGACTTCCGTTCGACCCAGCATTTGTAGGATGTCGACGACCTTTTCGCGGCTGCAGCGGCACTGGAAACGCAGCGGTCGCGGTGGGGTCATTCGCACGCCTTCTTCATGAAACAGGCGGTGCAGCAGTCGGTGCGGTGCCAAATCCAGCAATTCAGTGGCCGATACGGTGTTCGCCAGGTGCTGCACCCGGCTCCAGGCGTCCGGGTCACCGGTGCGGTGGGGGAGGCGCTGAACCAGCAGGCCTGCAGCCCGTTGCTCGTTCACAGCGAACCAAAAACGGGTCGGCAGCTGCTCGGATTGCTGGTAGTAGTCCTCAAGGTCAGCGGCGAGACCCTGGTTGCTGAAGCGGACCAGACCCTGGTATTGCTGGGGCCGGTCGTCCGGGTTAATGGTGATGGCCAACTGGCCGGGCTCGTCGTTGGCTGGCCGCGTGCTGTCCCAGCGGATCGTGGCTCGCATCGACAACCGGTGGTCGGTTTGGCAAAGCAGCCAGGCCAGGGGGCCATTCGTTTGGGCCTGCAGCGACAGGGACCCGGAAAATTTCAGCGTCGATGTCATCAGGGCCGTCGCTGCCATGGCTTCCCCCAGCAGGTCGCGGGCGGCGGCCGGAAGGCTGCGGTGTTGGCGTGCCGCTTGCCAAGCATCGGTGAGGCGGACCAGTACGCAGCGCACCGGTGCATGGGTCAGCACCGCTTGAAACAACCCTTCTTCCGTCTCTTGGTTCACAGTTGCCCACCTGACGAGTCGCGCCAAGCGGCAGAGCCTAGAGTGGTGTCTGGCCGGCCGCAAGCGGTCTGACCAGGGCCGTTTTTTGCGCCTTCTATCCGGAGGGTGGGGAGAAGGCGGTGTAGTAGTCGCGATAAATGACGTCGAACACCGGCTTGTCGGGTTGGCCAGCGCGGTGGTTGGCCAAAAGCTGGTGCTGTACTGCGGGGTAGTCCACCTTCAGTCCGCGCGATTCCACGCGGTGAATGGCCTCGATTTCGCGCATGGTCAAGCGACGAGGGTTCTGGCTTTGCATCATGCTCACCTCAGGTTTCGGCACAATGAAATTCCCATCACCTGAATAGAAGCAAATTTGGTGCCTGTGACCGCCGACCAGCGCAAGGGCGCTCGCAGGTGAAGTCAGCAGTCGCACTGCGTCACAGAACTGACAAAATCCGCTGGTGCATGGACCGATTGGGTCAGGGCCTGTGCAGCAGGTCGCGCAGTGCTGCCGACAACTCGGGATGGCGAAATTGGAACTGTGCGCTGGTCAACGCCGTTGGAACCATGCGCTGGCTCGCCAGCACCAAATTGGCCCGCTCGCCAAGCAGCAGCCGGAGGGGGGCGGCCGGAATGCGCAACAGGCGCGGCCGGTGTAGCACTTCGGCCAAGGCATCGACGAAGACCTGCTGTGGAATGGGTGTGGGTGCGCACGCGTTGAACGCGCCGGACGCCTTGGTGTTCAGCAGCGCCCAATTGACGATCCGCACCACGTCCTCCCGGTGCAGCCAGGCCAGCCACTGGCGGCCGTCTCCGAGCACCGCGCCACCGCCCATGCGGCACAGTGGCAGCAGCGGTTTGAGCAGTCCCCCTGCTTCGCTGAGCACCGCTCCGAGGCGCAGACGCACCACCCGCACCCCCAAGGCTTCGGCGGCCATCCCGGCCCGTTCCCAGTCCGCACAAAGGTGGTGGGCAAAGTCTTCGATGGGGGTGGTGGCCTCAGTGATTTCGAGGTCACCTTGATCGCCGTAGT
>DHQM01000063.1 GCA_002408105.1 Gammaproteobacteria bacterium UBA5338
AGTCGATCTGGGGGCGACCCGGTTTTTCGCCGCGGGCGACCCCCAGCCTGCCACGGAGGAGGAGTCTCCCACTGGCGGCATCTACTTCGACATTCACGATGACCTCAAGAACGATGTGCTGGTGCTGCCGACCCTGCCAGACGTAGCACTGCGCATCCGCTCCATTGTCGACAGCGACAACGCCAGCGCGGATTTGGTGGCACAAGCCGTGGTCTCGGACCCTGCGATCGCGGCAAAACTGCTACGGGCAGCCAACAGCCCCCTGTACCGTGGCCAGAACAATTTTACGAGCGTGCCTCAGGCCATCGTGCGCCTCGGCATGCAGGCCACCAAACAGATGGTCACCAGCTTTGCATTGCGCGAGCTTTTCTCGAGCGACCATCCGATGCTGAACGAACGACTGAACACACTCTGGAAACACAGCATCGACGTGGCGGCCACTTGCTTCGTGCTCGCGCGCTTGAACCGCGGTTTCGACCCCGAACGCGCATTGCTGACCGGTCTGGTCCACGATGTGGGGGTTGTGTCGATCGTCTGTTACGCAGAAAACTACCCCCGAGCACTAACGAGTCGGGAGCAACTCGAAACCATAATACGGGAGTTGCGCGGCGACATCACAGCAATGATTTTGCAGAAATGGAACTTTGCCCCACCGGTCATCGAGGCCGCTCGCCTGGCAGAAAACTGGACCAACGATTCAGGCCCCGCATTGAGCTACGCAGACCTGGTGGCACTGTCCCAGTTGCACCTGCTCCATGACGACCCCTACCACCCCGACCTTCCCGCACTTTCGGATGTGCCGGCCTACACCAAGCTCGAGAACCAGGAGCTGACCGAGGATGGCCGGCTGCGGATTCTGGCAGAGGCCACCGCTCAGATCGAAGAAGCCAAACAACTCCTGCTGTTATAACAGCGCGCCCGGCGCCTGATCGCCGAGGCTCTTGCTGACCACTTCGTACAGGTCATTGGAGATCGATCCATTGTCGAGCAGCCCCGCGAGCGCTGCGCGCATCTGCTCGGCCCTGCCTTCAGGATGGTCCCGCCAACGGCTGAGGGGCAACACCAAGCGGGCAGCCATCTGTGGGTTGATTGCATCAAGCGCCAGCACCTGTTCGGCAAGAAATCGGTACCCCGCGCCATCGACCTGATGAAACCCCAGGGCATTCTGTTGAGAAAAGACACCGAGCAGGGCCCGAACGCGGTTGGGGTTGGTGCGGTTGAAATCCGGATGCCCGCAAAGCACCTGTACGCGGTCAAGTGCCCCGGGGCGCGGGTCCGATGCCTGCACCGAAAACCACTGATCCAGCACCAAGGGCTCCTGGTGCCAGCGCAGGTAGAACGCGTCCAACAGCGCAGCGCGGTCGCCCTCCATTTCCGCGTGGTCACTGTGTGCCACAGCCCTGAGCCCAGCCAGGGCGTCGGTGAGGTTATCGGCCGACCGGTGCAGCGCCGCCGCGCGCCGGCACCAGTCCGGATCTATCCTGCACAGGTAGCCCAGCGCCAGGTTGCGCAGCGCCCGCCGCCCCATTTGGCTGGGGGTGGCCTGATATCCTGAGGCAGTGCAGTCGTTGCTGTGAAACGCCCGCTCCCAGGCAACCTGGCAATGCAGCGCCAACCAGTTCGTCAACGCGCCGCGCGCCGCGTGAATGGCTTCGACCCGAATGGGCCGAACCTGTTGGAACAAGTAAGCCTCGGAAGGAAGGCTGACCATGGCGGCTGTGGCCGCAGGGTCTTCGGAGTCCGCGAGCAGGGCCTCCCACACCTTGATCAGCCCAGGGTCAAATTCGAAATGCGCCCCGCCCGAACCACCAGTTGCCGCCTCCAGAATCGCGGCAACCGCCAGCCGCTGGACCATGTCCCAACGGTTGAATCCATCGGTTTCATGGCGCGCCAGCCACTGCAGCTGGTCGGAGCTGTAGTCGTAGTCCAGCCGAACGGGTGCGGAAAAGCCCCGCAACAGGGAAGGTTGGGGCGCTGCCTGCAGCCCTTCGAACTCAAAGGTCTGGCGTGAATGCTCGATCCACAGCACCCGCTCCACTGGAGGGTCACCAGCAGGCGCCTCGCCAACCAGCTGCAGCGGCAAGGGCCGGCCTTCGGGGCCCAGGAGGGCAACTTTGAGCGGAATCAATTGAGGGCTTTTGCGCGCAGCGGGCTGGCCCGGTGAATCCGGCAACCGTTGTTCGACGTTCAGTTGATACCGGCCGGTCGTGGCATCATGGGCGTCGCGCACCCGCAAGACCGGTGTGCCCGCCTGGGAATACCAGCGACGAAACTGGTTGAGATCACGGCCTGCCACCTCCTGCAGGCAATCGACGAAGTCGTCGGTGGTCACCGCACAGCCGTCGAAGCGTTCGAAGTACAGGTCGGTGCCGCGCCGAAACTCGGTCGGACCCAGCAGTTCGTGCAGCATGCGCACCACTTCCGCACCTTTCTCATAGATGGTCGTGGTGTAGAAATTCGAGATTTCGATGTAGTTCGTGGGCCGCACCGGGTGCGACATCGGGCCACTGTCTTCAGCAAATTGCGCTGTTCGCAGGTGGTTGACCGCATCGATGCGCTGGACCACAGGCGAGTGCAGATCAGCGGTAAATTGCTGGTCACGAAACACGGTGAACCCTTCCTTGAGGCTCAGTTGAAACCAGTCACGGCAGGTGACGCGGTTGCCCGACCAATTGTGGAAGTACTCATGGGCGACGATGCTTTCAATGCGCTGGTGTGCACCGTCCGTGGCGGTCTCGGCACTGGCCAACACACAGGACGAATTGAACAGATTGAGGCCCTTGTTCTCCATCGCACCCATGTTGAAATCGTCGATTGCTACGATGTTGAACAGGTCAAGGTCGTACTCTCTGCCATAGCGCTGTTCGTCCCACCGCATGGCATTTTGCAAAGCCGTCAGGGCGTGATCGCACTTGTGCAGGTCCTTGGGTTCAACCCACATGCGCAGGCCGACTCTCCGCCCGGAGCCGGTCGTGAAGCTGCGCTCGACGTAATCCAAACGCCCTGCCACCAAGGCAAAGAGGTAGCACGGCTTCGGGAACGGATCTTCCCACTCGACCCAGTGGCGTCCACCCTCCAGGTCTCCCTGCGCCACCCGGTTGCCATTTGACAGCAACACGGGGAAACGTCGCCGGTCGGCGATCAAGGTGACGCGGTAGCTCGCCATGACGTCCGGGCGGTCGGGAAAATAGGTGATCTTGCGGAAGCCCTCCGCCTCACATTGGGTGCACAACCGCTCGCCAGACAGGTAGAGCCCCTCAAGCGCTGTGTTGGCGGAGGGGTGGACGCGCGTCACGGTCCGCAGCAAGGCCTCATCTCCAACGTTTCGAACCACCAGGCTGCTGGCCGTCTGGCGGTAGCGTTCCGGCGCGAGTGTGGCTCCATTCAACTGCAGTTCCACCAAGTCGAGATCGACTCCATCCAGGTGCAGATCGCCTGGCGACGTCGACCGCGGATTCCGGCGAAGATCGAGTTCGGTGGTCACCCGTGTGGTGTCTGCGTCCAGGTCGAACACCAAGCGCACCTCGGAAACCAGGTACCGGGGTGGCTGGTAGTCAGCAAGCTTCACCGGGTCGGGCGTGCCGTTAGGCATCTTCACCTCCAGGTTCAAACGAATTGGCGTCTGCCTCTTTTTTTCGCCGGGCCTTCAGCTCCAGCGATGCGGCACTGACATCGGGGCGGGGCGGCAGGTAACCCGTGCGCGCGTGGGGCGGCATGTGCTGGCGCTCCCAAGCGATCACCAACTGCAGCGCGTGCTCCCGCTGGTCTTGGCGGAGCGCTTCACCATTCGGCCACCGGCCGATTTCGACAGCAGTCTTCAACCGCGCGTACAGGGCTGAATCGATCCCGTCGATGAGTTCACTGATGCTGGCCGCCATGCTGCCCCTCGGTTGATTACTTGGGTTCGTGAAGCGAACCGGATCCGCGGTGCCAGCGCTGCAGCCAGACGCCGACGGTGCCGGCGAGGCACCCTGCTGCCAACCCCGAGGCGTGGGCGGTGTTCGCGATGGCGCCAAACCCAAAGGCAGTCAGCAACCCGCTGAAACCCAGGGCCAGCCATGCCAACAGCAACACCAGGATTCCCCTGGGCAATACAAACAGCGGTTCTGGGGCCAGCCGACCCCAAACCCACAAATAGCCGAAGAGTCCAAAGACAACACCCGACATGCCCCCAAACACCGCTTCCTGGGTCACCAGGGCCTGGGCGCAGTTTGAGCCCAGGCCCAAGAGGACCACCAACCCCAACAAGGCCCGCACGCCTTGCCGCACCTCAATGCGCCGACCCAGGTCCCAGAGCCACAGCATATTGAACACCAGATGCAGCACGCCGAAATGGAGAAAAATCGGGGTGATTAGGCGCCAAGGCTGGCGCAGTGAAAAGTCCTCCAAGAAAAGGTGACCACCAACACGAGCGTATTGATAAAAAGTAAAGTCCGGCAACAGGAGCTCCCCCCCACTGAGCCAGACGATGAGTGTCACCAGAGTGGTTGCAAGCACCAATCCCAATGTCCAGGGTGTGCGCCCAACCCAGCCGACGCTTCTGCGCGCTGTGGCAGACGGCGCCACTGCCTCAGACGAAGACCAGAACGCCGCTGTGGGCTGCTCCTCAAACCGCGCGAACTGGGTCGAAACTGGCCCCACGAGCCGTGGGTCTTCCACCCAGAGCACCTGCTGACCACGCTCTTCGCTGACCCGGTGCGACACGCCACGTCGCCCCAACCACTGACTGAACCGAATCAACTCCGGGTTTTGCGTCACCAGCACTCGGTGCATGTCAGGCCAAGGTCTCCGGGCCCACGTCTTCCCAAACGAATTTGCTCGAATTCAATGTCTGTTCACCGTCCATGCGGTAGCAAACCAGCTTCCCCGACTTGACCGCACTGTAGTCCAGGCAGGCCATGTTGGGGCGCACCAACTCCGGATCCCCAAACCGCCAATAGTGGCCAAAGAACAAAGGCCGCTCTCCCGCTCCGTAGTGGAGCAGGCGCATGCGGTGCTCTTTCGCAATCGCAGCATTGGCGATGCTTTCCGGCAATCGATCGGGCTGAAACACCAGGTCGCCATAGGTGTCGAGGTCGCGGCCCCAGAACTTCACCCGGAACTGGGTCCGCTCCACGCCGTCCTGCCCCTGTATCGAGTGGCCCTTGGGCAAAGGCAGGTCGATGCCGCGCAGCACCCGGCGCACCGTTCGTCCGGGGACGGTGTGGGGCTCGATCGACTGGTGCAGGCTGTAAGAGTCCAGCCGATTGCGGCCGTAGGTTCGGCGAAATTGGCGGATCAGGCTATGGTCCCAGCAGGCGTGCACGACACGAAATTTTGGAAACTCCAAGAAAAGCGGCAGCTCCAGCATCCAGTCCAAAAACTCTCGCCACTCGCCGGGGTGGTTGGCAAATTGCTCGAGGGTGGCGCGAATGCTGAGTTCGGTGCGTTCATTGTGTTCACGCAAGTGGGTGCGCCCGCTGCCTGGCTTGGCCTCGGTGCAAAAACAAATGGCATCGTATTCGTGGTTGCCAAGAATCATAAGCGCGCTCCCGGCGTCGACCATGTCGCGGACCAAGTGCAGGGTTTCGCGAATTCTCGGCCCGCGGTCGATCACATCCCCGGTCAAGATCAGCTGCCGGGTTGGATGCTGGTAGACACCGCGTTTGCGCACATACCCCAAGCGCTCCAGCAATGCCCGCAAAGTCTGGGCACAGCCATGTACATCGCCAACCAGGTCATACCCTTGGGGTACCGTGACCTGCGGCGCGTTCACGTCAGCTCCAGACGGTTGCCCCAGTCCAACTTGGTACGACAAATCTCGTAGAAGTTGTGCGCGAGCGGATGAACAAGTCGCAGCTTGTGAGGGCACTTGTGGATGTATATCGCGTCGCCGGGCATGACTGTGAGGTGGTCTTGCCCGTCGCAACTGATCTGCAGACTCGAGTGGTTTTCTGTGCTCACAACAATTTTAATTTCGCTGCTCCCGGACACTACAATCGGTCGACTGCTCAGGGTATGGGCAAACATGGGCACCAGCACAATGGCATCCAGAGCAGGATGCATGATGGGACCGCCAGCGGAAAGCGCATAGGCGGTCGACCCAGTGGGGGTCGCAACGATGAGCCCATCGGACCGCTGGCTATACACAAACTGACCCTCAATAAATAACTCGAACTCAATCATACGGGTCGCTTTGCCTGGATGGAGCACCACGTCGTTCAAAGCCCGACCACTGCCATGCGGCTCGCCCGCGCGTTGAATGTGGGTGTCCAGCAAAAACCGGCTTTCCATGATGTACTCGCCATCGAGCACACCAGCGACGCCATCGCAAACTTCATCCGGGGAGATGTCGGTAAGAAACCCGAGCCGGCCTCGATTCACGCCAAGAATCGGCACCTTTTGGCGAACGAGCGCCCGCGCAGCCCCCAAAAGGCTGCCGTCACCCCCCACGACGACCGCCAGATCACACATTTCACCCAGTAGTCGCATGCTCGCGACCTGAAGCCCATGCCCAGGTAGCTCTGCCGCCGTGGACTCTTCCAGAATCACACGGCACCCGCGGGCGAGCAAGAACGACTTGAGCTGGTCGAGTGTTTCGACGACCCGCGGGCTTTCCAGGCGCCCGATCAGGCCAATGTTGCGGAACTGTTCCATGCGGGATACCACCGCCGCCAAATGGGCAGATTATCCCGGTTGGAGCGCAAGGGAGTAAACCGGCCCCGTTGGGGGTCAGGCCAGCTTCGCGATGGGGGTGGACTGGTGCGCCAGGCAGCGGTCACTGAAGCCCACGTCAAATTGCGCCGGCACGTCCACCCGAGGAACCGGCATCGCACACACCGAATCACCAATCTGCGCCTGACAACAGGGATCCTCATGGTGATCGAGCCACTGCTGGTAGCGCTGCACACTCAGGCCGCACCGGGCTGCAGCGACCCGCGTGGGGTCTTGAAGGTACTCGGCAACCTCTTCGGGTTCCAACGAAAAATGCCCAGCGCCAGGCTGATACGCCATCAGCGCGATGCCCTTGTCGCGCAGCGCAGGCAACAACCCGGCCTCCACTTCCATGGCAGCGCGAACTTGCGACTGTTCCAGCGTCCGCAACCGTGCCTCCAGCCGTTCACGGTGCTCACGCGCATAGGCCAGCTCCATCTCACGCATGTTCAGCGCCTCAAGCGCAGTACTCAGTTCGGTTTGTACCGCAGCCTGTGCTTCCAGACGCATCCGTTCGCGCGTTGCTGGGGAACCCTCAGATTCCAGCACCTCAATCGACTCCAGGTGAGCCTCAAGCTCAGCGTTTAGGCGTTTGATTTCAACCGCCTGCTGCCGCAGCTTTTCCTTGAGCTGCTGGTTGCTGGTCATCTCTTGCTGGAGCGCTTCCTGGTGGCTGTCGAGTTGCTGCTCCAGGTCCTCGACCTCGTCCCTGTGCTGTTTTCTCAACCGCCCCACTTCTTCCTTTTGGCGCGACTGCAGTGCCTCGAAGGCGAGCTTTTGGTCGCGGATGACGCGCGCAGCCTGGGCCCGGTACTTTTCATCGAGTTCCGATCGCATCTGGGCGCGTTCTTCGGCATCGAAATGGGCCCGGATGGCTCCATCAGCAACGCCCGGCCCCGAGGAAAAACCCAGGCCCAAGCGGTTTTCGCGCACCGCGCGGGCCAGCTGAACCAACTCGTGCGTTGATCGGGAAAAGTCGGGGTCCCAGAGCTCGGCCCTGTACCACGCCAAACTGCAGCGGCTGCGGCAACAGATGCGAACCGGCCCCTGACCCATGTCCGGGCCGACGGCGCCGCTCTGATAGAGCTGCTCAAGCGGCAGGTTCCAACGCGGGTCTGCGACCCCGTCCGCATCGAAATCGATGCGAAAGAACACCGCACCTTCGATGCGCAGCCCAGGTCGAATCCGCACGAACGTGGCGTCCACAGTTCTTCCCGCACAATCGGGCATGGTGACCACACCATCCAGGGCGGCCTCGAACTCGACAAGCAGCATTTGCTGCTGCAGCGTTCCACGGTCGAAAAAGAACACCGCATCGGCGCAATTGTTGGATTGGTTGGAGCTCATGTACTTGACCCGTTGACCCCCGCAAGGTCACACGAACTGAGCGCACCGGATGACTTAATGGGCAACGCCAAGCCGGCTCGCGTGTCTGACAGTCAGTATAGAAAAGCCAAGTTGAGGTGCCGTGATGGCGTTGGCAAAATCGCCGCGCACCGGTCTGCGGCGCAAGGGCCATGGGCAGCGGACAGCCAACGGGCCGGCACCAAGCGCCCGCGAGCGAGCCCCATTGCCCGCCTGTATCCCTGCCCGCGCCGAGGTGGAGCGCCGCGTAGGCCTGCGCCGCTCGGCGATCTACCGCCGCACGCGCGATAAATGTTTCCCCCAAGCCCGTCCACGACATCGGCTCCGCCACAGTCTGGTGGCTAAAGAGCGAAATCGAGGAGTGGCAACGCACACGCATCGCTGCACGCGACGCCGGCGAGCACGGCGCGGGAGATCCGCCAGGAGAGGAGGAGACGGGCTCAGCCGCCTAAAGCCAGCCACCGACATGTATGGGTAAAAGTATGGGCAGGAAAGGCCGCCCGTAAATTTCCCCAATACAATCAACGTGTTGCAAAGACATTTGGCGGAGCGGACGGGACTCGAACCCGCGACCCCCGGCGTGACAGGCCGGTATTCTAACCAACTGAACTACCGCTCCGCAGCGGACTCTCGGTGCATGGTGGGTGGAGAGGGATTCGAACCCCCGACATTCGCCTTGTAAGGGCGACGCTCTACCAACTGAGCTATCCACCCCAGCCGAGAGGTGCGCATTCTACCCGAAACCCTTGGCATGTCAAAAGCCGTGAGCCCCAACTGGCGGGACCAGCCAGCCATCCATCAACACCCTGGCTGTGCGACTGAATCCGGCGCAGTTCAACTCGCCGCCCTGATCCGCAGTGGCGGCCACTTCCGCAGTCAATTCCATGGTCCCCGCTGGATGCCCAAGTCGCAGTCGAAAGGTTCCGGTGAGGCTGCTGCCACTCGACAGTTCGCCCACCAGCGAGTCCGGTAGCGTCGCCGCTGCCACCAGGGCGATAGCGCCGGTTCCCGTGAAAGCACCATGAGGCTGCCCCATCGACAGAACACGCGCACAAACGTCGTACTGGTCCGCGCGGATCTCCACTCCAGAACTGGTGCGGTAGTCTGCCGCAGGACCAACCAAGGCGACTTTGGGCGTCGCAGGGCAGGTGTGATCGGCCTCCTCGGGGTGCTCGACAAGCCCCATTCTTGCCGCGGCCTGGGCTCGAATCCAGGCAAGGCGCGCGAGCAATCCGGGCGATGCAGCCAGTTGCTGCGGGGTCTCGGTTCCCCGGCATCCAAAGTCGTGGGCACGCACGAACACCATCGGGTTTCCGGCGTCCACCAGGGTGGCCGACACGCGTCGGCCGCCATCATCCAGCAGCTCTTTCACTTGGCCGGTGGGCAGCAGGCCGCGGCCACAACCCGCACCGGCGGGCCGAAAGAATCGCAAATGAAGCTCCGGGCCTGCAAATGAAACGCCCGGCTCGGCAAAGCTGCCCACCTCGGCCGGGCCATTCAGTCCCCAAGGCACGTCCACTTCGATTCGCTGCGCTGTATTCGCCTGCCAAATTCGCGTGGAGCGCAGCGCTCCTGCAGCCGCTTGATGCGGCGCCGTCCATCCGCGCTCGGCAGCGAACAGGGCGACCGCCGCGGTCAGGTTTCCGCAATTTCCGGAATAATCGATCAACGCGCAGTCCGTGGCGACCTGACCGAATAGGTAGTCGACATCGAACCCCGGGCGGGTCGAGCGACTGAGAATGGCGACTTTGCTCGTGCTTGACCTCCCCCCGCCAATCCCATCCAACTGGCGGCCACTCGGGTCGGGGCTGCCCATCATGCGCAGCAGGAGCCGGTCACGTGCCGCATTATCTGAAGGCAGGTCTTGTGCGAGAACAAACAACCCCTTGCTGGTTCCCCCCCGCATCCAAACTGCGGGAATGCGCGGCGGCCGAGGGGAGCAGGTCATGCGGACCACCCGGGAAGGCTTGGTGAAACGAGGGCCCTACAGAAATGGTCGGGACGGCAGGATTTGAACCTGCGACCACCACACCCCCAGTGTGGTGCGCTACCAGGCTGCGCTACGCCCCGATGCTGGCGTTTTCGCGCGGTGGTCAACCACGCGAGCGGCCGTATTCTACCTGAAAGGCCGAAGCGGGGAAACGCGGCTGGACCGTTCCGGCCAGATGCCTTTGCCTGCCAAATCCGCACCGCCCATGGCACACCAGGAGCCGCACGCTCAGTCACGCAGCAAGCTGCGCATCGCTTCGAGTTCATCAATGGTCTGGCGCAGAAGCTGCTGGTACTGGCCCAAGTCGACGCGCGTTTCCGGGCTCGTCAGGCGCTGGCGTGCGCCAGCTATGGTGTACCCCTCGTTGTACAGCAGGGCTCGAATTTGACGAATCAATAGCACGTCTTGACGCTGGTAGTACCTACGGTTGCCTCGCCGCTTGACTGGATCAAGCTGTGCAAATTCCTGCTCCCAGTAGCGCAGCACATGCGGCTTGACCGCAC
>DHQM01000117.1:0-19417 GCA_002408105.1 Gammaproteobacteria bacterium UBA5338
CAAGATAGCGTGTCTACCAATTCCACCACTTCGGCATGAACAGCGAGGGCGAGCAAGTATACCCAAGACGCCTGCCCTACTCCAACTCGGGCAGCTGCTCGGAGCCCGGCGCCTCGGGCAATGCGAGACCATCTGCTGTCTGGGTACCCGGATTTTCTCCACCAGCCTCCCGGTCTTCCGAAGGCCCAGCGGTCCGCGGCTCCACAACCGCGGCAGGCGGAAAGCCGAGCTCACCTCCCGACAATGCGGCCGCCTTGTTTTTTGCAACCACAGCAAGACTGAAGCTGGTTGCAAAAAACAGCGCCGCCAAGAGCGCCGTAGAACGCGACAATAAGTTGCCGCTGCCAGCACTGCCCAGAACCGTTTGCGAGGCGCCAGCACCAAAGGATGCGCCCATGTCTGCGCCCTTACCGTGCTGCAAAAGGACCAGCCCAACCAGGCCGACCCCAATCAGAACATGGATGACTAAGAGAATGGTTTCCATGGAGCATCCGCAATTGCAATAAGTTTTCCGAACGCTTCGGCGCTCAGAGAGGCGCCCCCGATCAAGGCGCCGTCGACATCGTCACACTGCAGCAGTGCTGCACCGTTGCTCGGCTTCACACTGCCGCCGTATAGGATGCGTGTGGCCGCTGCAATGTCGGCATTTTCTTCCGCCAAGCTGGCACGAATCAGCCTGTGCATGTCCTGCACTTGACCGGGCTCCGCCGACCGGCCGGTGCCGATGGCCCACACAGGCTCGTAGGCGATCACCAGGTCTGGGTCTTGGCGCAGCATGGGGGCCAGTGCTGCAAGCTGCTGCTGGATCACCCTTTCGGCACGAACCGCCTCGCGGTCGGCCAGGGATTCACCAACACAGACAATCGGCACCACGCCTGCTGCCGATGCAGCCTGCGCCTTGGCCACCACGTCTGCGTCGGTTTCGTGGTGCAGAGCGCGCCGTTCTGAATGCCCGACGATCACATAGGCGCATCCGACATCGGCCAGCATGGGTGCGGCGACATCGCCTGTGAACGCGCCTTCGTCGCTTGAGTGGACATCCTGCGCCCCCACGCGAACCCCAGCACTGAGCAATGCCACTGCCTGCGTCAGGTACACCGCCGGCGGGAACAAGGCCACCTCTACACTTGGGTGCGCTGCAGCAACGGTGCAGCAGGCGGGAACCAAGTCATCGACCAAGGCCCCACTGCCGTGCATTTTCCAGTTGCCAGCGATCAACTTTCGGCGCATCCCCGCCTCCCTCATTTCGCGCGGCGCGCAATGGTAGCGCAGGCTGAATGGCCGAACAACCCGATCAGACGACCGCCGCTCGGACCGAATCGGCCAGGGATTGCGCCACCGCTGCCACCAGGTCGACATCCTCGCCCTCAACCATCACACGCAAGACGGGCTCGGTTCCGGAGGGCCGCAACAGCACCCTTCCCTTGGAGCCGAGGCGGCGCTCCGCGTCGCGCGTGGCGGAACACACCCGATCGAGGGCACAGATCGCAGTGCGGTCTACCTGGGCTCCGAGCGCCACATTGATGGTCACTTGCGGATACTTGTTCATGGCGCCGAGCATGTCACGCAACGAGGGCCGACCAGTCGCAGCAAGCGCAGCCAGAACCTGGAGCGCCGAGACGACCCCATCGCCAGTGGTGGTGGCACCCAGACAGAGGATGTGACCGGAGGACTCTCCTCCGAGTTGCCAGCCGAGACGAAGCAGCTCGGCGTTGACATGCCGATCACCGACTTCGCTGCGCACGAAGGGGATATCCAACTCCGAAAGCGCGATCTCCAGACCCAAGTTCGTCATCTTTGTACCGACGACCCCGCCGTGCAGGCGGCCGCTGCGGTGCTGGTCGAGGGCAATGATGTACAGCAGCTCATCACCGTCCACAAGCGTCCCATCGGCATCCACCATGACGACGCGGTCACCGTCCCCATCCAAGGCGATTCCGATGTCTGCCCCCACCTCCTGAACCCGGGAACGCAGCGCTTCAGGATTGGTGGAGCCGCAGCGGTCATTGATGTTGAGGCCATTGGGCTGATTTCCAAGCGGGATCACCCTGGCGCCGAGCTCCTCCAGTACAGCCGGTGCGATTTGGTAGGTGGCACCGTGCGCACAGTCCACCACGATCTTCCAAGTGGAGAGGTCCACATGGCTCGGGATGGTGCTCTTGCAAAACTCGATGTAGCGACCTGGCGCATCGGCGATGCGAAACGCCTTACCCAGCTGATCCGGGGCGACTGTGTCCATTTCAACGTCAAGCTCCGCCTCGATTTCGAGTTCGAGCGCGTCGTCCAGTTTTTGCCCTGCACCTGAGAAAAACTTGATCCCATTGTCATCGAACGGGTTGTGGGAGGCGCTGATCACGACCCCAGCCTGCGCTTTAAAGGTCCGCGTCAGGTACGCGATCGCAGGCGTCGGCATCGGACCGAGCAGACCAATGTCCGCACCGGCGGCGGACAAACCTGCCTCCAGGGCCGATTCGAACATGTACCCAGAAATTCGTGTGTCCTTGCCAATCAGCACCTTCGGGTGGGGTGTGCGGCGCCCCAGCACGCGGCCCAACGCCCAGCCGAGTTTCAGCACGAAGTCGGCCGTGATCGGGTGCTCACCGACGCGCCCACGAATGCCATCGGTACCAAAATACTTACGACTCATAGACCACCTGTTCTCTGTTGCAGGCCGCCCAAACTCGAACGGCGTCAACGGCTGGCGCCACATCGTGCACCCGCAGAATCAATGCGCCTTGCTGCAGCGCCAGCACGTTGGCGGCGACCGTGCCCGCCAACCGCTCATCAACTGGACGCCCGGTGAGGTCCCCGATCATGCGCTTGCGCGATATGCCCACCAGCAGGGGACATCCCAGGGCTGCTAAGGCGCGCAGCTGTGCCAATAAGCCTAAGTTATGCTTCAGCGACTTGCCAAAACCAAAGCCTGGATCGAGAACCAACCGGCCTGGATCAATGCCCGCTGCCACCGCCACCGCGACGCGCTCGGCGAGGTAGGTCCGGACCTCGCCGACCACATCGCCATATTCTGGCTCCACCTGCATCGACTGAGGCGAGCCCTGCATGTGCATCAAGCACAGGGCCACCGACGAAGCCGCCACCGCCTCCAATGCGCCGGGCTGGGTCAGAGCACGCACGTCGTTGACCATGCCTGCACCCGCCTCAATCGCAGCGCGCATGACCGCCGGGCGGCTGGTGTCCACGGAGATCACCGCTTCGCAAGTGCCCGCCAGTCGCTCCACTGCAGGAACCACGCGCTCCAGCTCTTCCGCCTCGCTCACATCGTCAGCACCCGGCCGGGTCGATTCGCCGCCCAGGTCGATGATGGCGGCTCCTGCGGCCACCATGTCCATGGCCGCTGCTTCGACAGCCACAACATCGATGCGACCACGGCGCACGAACCGGCCACCATCGGAAAAGGAATCCGGCGTGAGGTTGAGAATGCCCATGACCCGAGGCTGCGACAACTCGAGCCGGCGGGCGCCACACTGCAATAAGAAGGGTTGAGGCATGGATGGGCCCCCAAACGAAACCGGCCTGGGAACCCCAGGCCGGCCTGACGCGATCCCGCAGGTTCCTTCGCGGTCAGACTTCACCTGCGGGGCGCCCAATGGCCCCGCCAGGACTGGTGCGACCGGTGCTGCTGGGTTCGTCCGAGGGGACTCTGGGGGAGGCGGGGGGCGCGGTGTCGTCCCATCCCTCTGGCGGGCGTGGCGGGCGGCCCGCCATGATGTCGTCGATCTGATCCGAGCTCAGTGTCTCGTACTTGACCAAGGCATCGGCCATCGCGTGCAGCTTTTCGATGTTTTCAGTCAACAGCCGCTTCGCGGTGCCGTAGCATTCATCAATGACGGCGCGCACCTCTTCATCGATCAGGCGAGCCGTTTCACCGGAGTGGCCGCGAACCGGACCGGCTGCACTGCGCCCCAGGAACACTTCGCCCTCGTCCTCGTCATACATCAATGGACCGAGCTTCTCCGACAGCCCCCAGCGCGTGACCAGGCTCCGAGCAAGGTCGGTGGCACGCTGGATGTCATTGGATGCACCCGTGGTCACACCGTCGAAACCGAGGGTCAACTCCTCTGCAACACGGCCACCAAACAGGCTGCAGATTTGGCTCAGAATAGAGCGCTTGCTGTGGCTGTAGCGGTCTTCTTCCGGCAAGAACATGGTCACCCCAAGGGCGCGCCCCCGCGGAATGATGCTCACCTTGTAGACCGGGTCGTGCTCCGGCACCAGGCGGCCCACAATGGCATGCCCAGCCTCATGGTAGGCGGTGTTGCGCTTCTCTTTGTCCGACATGACCATCGATTTGCGCTCGGCGCCCATCATGATCTTGTCCTTGGCCAACTCGAACTCTTCCATGTCGACCGTGCGCTTGTTGGCTCGCGCGGCGAACAGCGCGGCTTCATTGACCAGGTTGGCCAGCTGGGCGCCTGAAAAGCCCGGCGTGCCGCGTGCAATGACACTCGCATTGACGCTGTCCGCCACGGGCACCTTGCGCATGTGGACCTTGAGTATCTGCTCCCGGCCACGGATGTCCGGCAGCCCAACCACCACCTGGCGATCAAAGCGCCCTGGGCGCAACAGCGCTGGATCCAACACATCCGGGCGGTTGGTGGCAGCGATCACGATGACGCCATCGTTGCCTTCGAAGCCGTCCATTTCGACCAGCAGCTGGTTGAGGGTTTGCTCGCGTTCATCGTGCCCACCACCGAGCCCCGCGCCGCGGTGACGGCCCACCGCGTCGATCTCGTCGATGAAAATGATGCACGGCGCCCGCTTCTTGGCCTGCTCGAACATGTCACGCACCCGAGAGGCACCGACACCGACAAACATTTCTACGAAATCAGAGCCAGATATGCTGAAAAACGGCACCTTGGCTTCGCCCGCGATGGCCTTTGCCAACAATGTTTTCCCGGTCCCGGGCTGACCCACCATCAGGATGCCCCGGGGGATTTTGCCGCCGAGGCGTTGGAATTTTCCGGGGTCCTTGAGGAAATCGACCAACTCCTTTACGTCTTCCTTGGCTTCATCGACCCCGGCCACGTCCGCAAAGGTCGTGTTGATTTGGTCTTCGTTCATAAGCCGAGCGCGGCTCTTACCGAAACTCATTGGGCCGCCGCGCCCGCCGGCGCCGCCTTGCATCTGACGCATGAAAAACATGAAGACAGCGATGATGATGAGAATTGGAAAGCTGGCCACAAGCAGCTGCATCCAGATGCTCTGCCGCTCAGGCTCCAGCCCTTCGACCTCAACATCGCGGCTCAATAGGTCGTCCATGAGTTTGAGGTCGGGGACATTGGGCCGCACCGTCTCGAACTGGCCGCCGCCGTTTTTGCGTTGCCCGACGATGGTGTAGCCGTCGCCTTTAATCGCGATGCGGTCAATGCGGTCTTGGTGCAGTTCCTCAATGAACTGCGAATAGGAAACCTGCTGTAGATCCGGCTGCATGCTGAAGTTGTTGAACACCGTCAACAACACCGCCGCAATGATGAGCCACAGAATGAGATTTTTTGCCATATCGTTCAAGGGGTTGCCCTCGTGACGTTCAAGCGCCCCTAAGGCGCGTCGGACCGGTTCTGTAACCGGAAAATCGCGGTTGCTTTGATTATAACCACAGCGGCCTCGCCGAGCGGATCAGCCAACCTCGCGCCGAAAGCCGGTCGCAACCAGATACTGTTCTCGGGAGCGGGGCCGTGAGGCAGCGGGTTTGACGCCACGAACCGCAGAAAACTGATCCCTCACGGCGCGCAGGAACGCATCAAAACCTTCTCCCTGAAACAATTTGACCACCAGAGCGCCGTTTTGTCGCAGGGTCTTTCCGGCAAGCTCGAACGCCAATTCAGCCAATTCCATCGCCCGGGGCTGATCAATCGCCGCATTGCCACTGAGGTTGGGTGCCATATCCGAAATTACAAGGTCCACCGGCGCGCGGCCCACCGCATCAAGCAAACGTTCATACACCGCCTGTTCGGTGAAGTCGCCGGCAACGAAATCGACCCCAGCGACACTGTCCATGGGCAGCAGGTCGCAGGCCACCACCCGGCCCTGATCGCCGACCACCCCCGCGGCCACCTGCGACCAGCCACCGGGAGCAGCGCCCAAATCGACCACCGTATCTCCTGGGCGCATCAAACGGTACCGTCCCTGCAATTCCAGCAGTTTGTAGGCAGCCCGCGACCGCAGGCCCTCGCGCCGGGCACGTTGCACATAGGTGTCGTCGAAATGCTCGCGCAACCAGCGGTGGCTGCTTTTACTGCGTGTCACGATCGATCCCGCCTCAATGGCCAGGGAAAGGCGCGAGGGCTACAATGCGCACCCCACCGCCACTGGATGAAGCCACATACGCCGTGCCGATCACCCCAACACAACGCAAACAATACCGCGCCATTGGCCACCATTTGCAGCCCATCGTTGTTGTTGCCGAGAATGGCATCAGCGCGGGCGTACGGGACGAACTTGATCGCGCCCTGCACGACCACGAACTCATCAAGGTGCGATTGACCGCCGAGAACCGGGACCACCGCCAGGAGCTGCTCAACGGCGTACTGGCAGCGACAGGCGCAGAACTGGTGCAACGGATTGGGCATGTGGCGCTGATTCTGCGCCGATCCCCGCAGCCCAAACCCGCCCTGTCCAACCTGATGCGCCACGCCAAGAACTGACGGGCGAAGGCCCGCTCCACACTCAGCGGTGGTGAATCTGCTCGATTTCGTACAGGGCGATTCCGGAAGGGGTTTGCACCTCGACTTCGTCACCCAGCTCTTTGCCGATCAGCGCACGACCCATCGGTGAAGTGACGGAAATTTTTTCCTGCTTCACGTCCGCCTCGTCTTCGCCGACGATCTGGTAAACACTGTGCTGATCGGTGTCCACGTTCAGCAACTCCACCGTGGCCCCGAAGATGACCTTGCCGCTGTTCTCAATGCGCGTGACATCGATCACCTGCGCGTCAGCGAGCTTGGCTTCGATTTCCTGAATTCGGCCTTCTATAAAACTCTGCCGCTCCCGCGCCGCGTGGTACTCGGCATTCTCTTTCAGATCACCGTGCTCGCGGGCCTCGGCGATGGCAGCGATCACCTCCGGGCGGTCCTGGCTCTTCAAACGCTGCAACTCGTCGCGCAGACGCTCAGCGCCCTGCACGGTCATGGGTACTCTAGTCATTGCTGTTCGAGCTCTCGGTGATGCGTCGATGTAGGTCTTGCAATTTTCTGACCTCAACCGACCCAACAAAGCGCAGGGCTTCGCAGATGGCGATGCCACCACTCACCGTGGTGGTGGAGTGCACCTTGTTGAGTAACGCATAGCGGCGAATGGTGGCCGAGTCGGCGATGGCTTGCTTGCCTTCAGTGGTATTCACGATGAGGGATATCTCGCCGTTTTTCAACTTGTCGACCACATGCGGGCGGCCTTCGGTTACCTTGTTGACCACCTCGACTTCCACCCCGGCCGCCGTGAGGGCATCGGCTGTTCCCCGGGTGGCGCATACACCAAACCCCAGTGCCGCGAGCTCCATGGCCACCTGCACTGCGGCGGGCTTGTCCGGGTCACGCACACTGATGAAGGCAGTGCCACTGCGGGGCAGCAGCTCTCCGGCGGCTGCCTGCGCCTTGCCGAAGGCCTCACCAAAGGTGTCGCCGACGCCCATGACTTCACCGGTGGATTTCATCTCAGGCCCCAAAATGGGGTCCACACCGGGAAACTTGGCGAAGGGGAACACCGCCTCTTTCACGGCAACAAATCCAGGCGTTGGCTGTTCGGTAAAGCCCTGGGCAGCAAGGCTCACTCCAGCCATGCAGCGCGCCGCCACCTGGGCCAGCGACCGGCCAATGCACTTGCTGACAAAAGGCACGGTGCGCGAGGCCCGCGGGTTGACTTCCAGCACGAAGACCTCGTCACCCTGAACCGCCAACTGCACGTTCATCAAGCCGACAACCCCAAGTTCCAGCGCCATGGCGCGCACCATCTGCGCCATGCGTTCCTGCAATTCCGTCGAAAGGTCATGCGGCGGCAGGCTACAAGCCGAGTCACCCGAGTGAACTCCGGCCTGCTCAATGTGCTGCATCACCGCCCCCAAGGTGACGTGGCGGCCATCACTGACCGCGTCAATGTCCACTTCGATGGCCTGGTCCAGAAAGTGGTCCAGGAGCACCGGCCGTTGCGGTGATACGGACACCGCTTCGGTCATGTAGCGGCTGAGCTCGTCGAGGTCATAGACGATGTCCATCGCCCGACCGCCCAGCACATAAGACGGCCGCACCACCAGCGGGAACGAAATTTCCGCGGCCTGCACAATGGCTTCATCCACGCTGCGGGCGATTCGGTTTGGCGGTTGGCGCAAACCCAGTTTGTGCAGCATCTGCTGAAACTGCTCGCGGTCTTCGGCGCGATCGATTGCACTGGGTGGCGTGCCCAGAATTGGGACACCGAGCTGCTCCAGGTCCCGCGCCAAATTGAGCGGAGTCTGCCCACCAAACTGGACGATTACGCCCTTCGGCTGTTCCAGCTGCACGATTTCCAGCACATCTTCAAGTGTGACCGGCTCAAAGTAGAGCCGATCCGAAGTGTCGTAATCGGTGGACACAGTCTCCGGGTTGCAGTTGACCATGATGGTCTCATAGCCATCCTCGCGCATGGCGAGCGCGGCGTGGACACAACAGTAATCGAACTCAATGCCTTGCCCGATTCGGTTCGGCCCGCCACCGAGCACCATGATTTTGTCGGCTGTGCTCGGGGCTGCCTCACACTCCTCTGCATAGGTGGAGTACAGGTACGCAGTCGAGGACGCGAACTCGGCTGCACAGGTGTCCACCCGCTTGAACACCGGCCGAATCCCCTCAGCATGTCGACGCTCGCGCACCGCTGTTTCAGACAGGCCCACCAAGGCACCGATCCGAGCGTCTGAAAACCCATGGGACTTCAGCTCGCGCAGGCACTCAGCCGTCAGGGACTGCTCCTTGCCCGCCGACAGCGCCTGTTCCTGCTCGACCAGCACCTGAATCCAGGCCAAAAACCACGGATCAATTCCGGTCAGCTCCTGGACTTCCTCCAACGCGAAGCCGTGGCGAAACGCGTCCGCCAGGTACCAAATTCGCTCGGCATGGGGTTGCTTGAGCTCTGCGCGCAACCTCGTTCTGGCGTCACTCACCGTGACAGGTAGGCGGGGGTCGAGGCCGGTCGCGCCGACCTCCAGTCCGCGCAACGCCTTCTGAAGCGATTCCGGGAAGTTCCCGCCAATGGCCATCACCTCACCCACCGACTTCATCTGGGTGGTCAGGGTGCGGTCCGCCTCTGCAAATTTCTCGAAGGTAAAGCGCGGGATCTTGGTGACGACGTAATCGATGCTGGGTTCAAACGAGGCCGGGGTGACCCCACCGGTGATCTCGTTCTGCAGCTCATCCAGCGTGTACCCAACCGCGAGTTTTGCAGCCACCTTGGCGATCGGAAATCCGGTGGCCTTCGAGGCCAGCGCCGAGCTTCTCGAGACCCGCGGGTTCATCTCGATGACCACCAGCCGACCGGTATCGGGTTGCACGGCAAATTGAACGTTGGAACCGCCGGTTTCAACGCCAATGCGGCGCAATACCCGAAGCGATGCGTCACGCATCACTTGGTATTCCTTGTCGGTCAGGGTCTGCGCCGGGGCGACGGTGATCGAGTCACCTGTGTGCACCCCCATTGGATCCAGGTTTTCGATGGAACAAATGATGATGCAGTTGTCTTTGCGGTCCCGCACGACCTCCATTTCGAACTCTTTCCAACCGATCAGCGATTCATCGATCAGCAATTCCTTGGTTGGCGACAGGTCGAGCCCGCGCTGGCAGATTTCGGCAAATTCCTGTCGGTTGTAAGCGATGCCGCCGCCACTTCCGCCCATGGTGAAGGAGGGACGGATGATGCACGGAAACCCAATCTGCGCCTGAACCTGCTCGGCCTCCTCCATGCTGTGGGCAATGGCGGATCGCGGCGTTTCAAGGCCGATCGACCGCATCGCCTTGTCGAACAACTGGCGGTCCTCGGCCAAATCAATCGCCTGGCGGTTCGCGCCGATCATTTCGACGCCGTACTGCTCAAGGACACCGTGCTTGTCGAGGTCCAGCGCACAGTTGAGGGCCGTCTGCCCTCCCATGGTCGGCAACAGCGCATCCGGGCGTTCGGCGGCAATGATCTTGGCCACGTGCTGCCAATCAATGGGCTCAATGTAGGTGGCATCGGCCATCGAGGGGTCGGTCATGATGGTGGCGGGGTTCGAATTCACCAACACCACCCGGAAGCCCTCCTCCCGCAACGCCTTGCAGGCCTGGGCCCCCGAGTAGTCGAACTCACAGGCTTGCCCGATGACAATGGGCCCGGCGCCTAGAATTAGGATGCTTTCAAGATCGTTGCGTTTCGGCATGAAGAGGTCGCTCGACTCTCGGAAGGGCTGTGCAAACGGGGTGGTTATTGCGCCATGGCCGCCAGGAAATCGGCGAACAGATCGCGCAAATCGTGGGGCCCAGGGCTGGCCTCGGGATGGCCTTGGAAGCCGAAGGCGGGCTTGTCGCGGTGACGAATGCCCTGGATCGACCCGTCGAACAGCGACCGGTGGGTCACCTCAAGGTGAGGCGGCAACGAGTCAGGATCCAAGGCGAACCCATGGTTCTGACTGGTGATGGCCACCTGGCCGGATGCCAAATGCTTTACGGGGTGGTTGGCGCCATGGTGCCCAAACTTCATTTTCTGCGTGCGCCCTCCAGCGGCCAGCCCCAGCAACTGGTGTCCAAGGCAGATACCGAACAGCGGAACCTCGGCTGCAAGCAGGCCTCGAATGGTTTCGATCGCGTAGTCACAAGGCTCCGGATCGCCCGGGCCATTGCTCAATAGCACGCCGTCGGGTTGCAGCGCCAGGATTTCGTCGGTGCGGCTCTGGGCCGGCACCACAGTCACACGGCAGCCACGGTCCACCAACAACCGCAAAATGTTGTGCTTGACGCCATAGTCGATCACCACAACATGGAAGCGCGCAGCGCCACCCTTGGCATAGCCTTCGCCGAGACGCCAACTGCCTTCACGCCATTCGAAGGACCGGGAGGTGGTGACTTCCTTGGCCAGGTCCATGCCAGACAACCCAGGCAGCGCCTGGGCCATGGCCACGGCGGCCCCCCCGTCCAAAGCGCCTCCAGCCAGGATGCAGCCACGCTGGGCGCCCTTTTCGCGCAGGATTCGGGTCAAGCGCCGCGTGTCGATGTTGGCAATGGCCACGCAGCCTTCGGCAACCAGATACTCGCTGAGGCCACCCTGGGCACGCCAACTGCTGGTGCGTGGCGGCGGGTGGCGAATGATGAGGCCAGCCGCGTGCACTGCGCGGGACTCTGCATCTTCGGCATTGACTCCCGTGTTGCCAATGTGCGGGTACGTGAGGGTGACCATTTGTCGAGCGTACGAAGGATCGGTCAGGATCTCCTGATACCCGGTCATGGCAGTGTTGAACACCACTTCACCGGTGGCTGTGCCCGGCGCGCCGATTGACACACCGCGAAACAAGCTCCCGTCTTCTAAAGCAAGCAGAGCGGCGACAACCTGGGCCAAAGACGGCACCTCCTCGACATGGACACGGCCCGCGCGCGAAGAACCCGGCGAGGTCACTCGCCAGTGGGCTCGGGTGGATCGAACAGGTTTCGATTGCGCGTGGCGGCTGAAAAGCCGGCGAATTTTACGCAATCGAGCCGAAGGCTGTCCACCGTGTGCTGCGGACCCTTAGCGGACGTGGCGCTGCACTGAGAAACGCTGCCCGAACCGCGTGCATCTCAGGCAACCGTTTTTCTGTAATATTTCTGTAGTATTTCTTTTCAGCCTCTTAACGGCCTGCACAGGAACCGAACACCCATGTCCCGAGTCCACACCACCCTCGCAGCGAGCGCGGCGGCTCTGCTTGCGTCGCCTGCCTTTGCCGAGGCACCTGAAGCCAGCCTCGACCCTTATGGTCGATTCAACTTGAGTCTGCAACACGAAGAACTCGGCGACGCTGGCGCCGTCCACCTCGCGTCCAATGCCTCGCGTGTCGGCCTGCGCGGCAGCACCGAGGTGGCCCCTGGGGTGCGCGCGGTGTACCAACTCGAACTCGAAGTCTTTGTCGATGACGGGGACGATGGAGATGACGACGAGTTCAAGCAGCGAAACTCCTACCTCGGGGTTGAAGGGCCATGGGGCCGCCTCCGGGCTGGGCACTTCGACACACCACTCAAAACGGCGCAACTGAAGGTCGACCGATTCAATGACCTCAAGACCGCAGACCTCAAGGGCCTGCTTGCCGGCGAGGTGCGGGCCGACAACATCCTGGAGTACCGGAGCCCGGAACACGCAGGCGTCCAGGCACAGATCGCAATCATCCCCGGTGAGGATGCCGCAGCCGACAACGGCGCCGCAGACCAGGTCTCCGGTGCCATCCACTGGCGCGGCGAAACCCTGTCGGCCGCGGCTGCGATCGACCAAGACGTGGATGGATGGGACATCGTGCGGCTCGCGCTGCAGCAGCGCTTCGGCAGCGTACAGCTTGGCGCGATCTGGCAAGACGCCAGCAACGACAGTGGTGTCGACGAAGACGGCCTGCTGCTCAGCATCGCCTACCGCATCGGCAACACCACGCTCAATGTCGGGTGGGGCCAGTCAGACCAACGCATCAGTGGGGGAGAGTTGCTGGCAATCGGGGTGGACCACAACCTCGGCAATACCACTCGGCTGTATGCATTTGTGGCAGACATGGATGCCGACAACCCGGCCGAGCAGCAACGGGTTGCAGGAGTCGGGTTGGCGCAGAGCTTTTAAACCCGGGCGACGCTCCAAATCCGCGGTCGGCCAGCTCTTTGCTGCTGCCGACCGCACTCCGTGCCGGGCCTCCGCCTTACAGCCCCTCGCCAGCCAATTCAGCTCTTGGCTTGGGGGGCAGGGCCATGCCCCGTTCGATCACCTGAATCGTCCCACCGCGGGCCAAAAAGGACTCCACGTCGGCGGCCATCTGCTGGCGCAACTTCTCCCGCGATGACAGAAAATACGGTGCCGCATCGCCACCAGAATCGGTCGCACCCCCATCGGTTTCCGCACCCTCTTCGTCGCCTTCCCAGTCATCCAATTCCAGGCCTTCTCCAGCCTTGTCACCTGCCATTTCGCGCCCTCCGCACAGTCACTGGCAACTCCGCTATATATCGCCAAATGGAGGGACATCAAAAGCCCGTCGGATGCGGTTTTTTAGACGAAATATTCCTTAGTGAATCGTTCAAAATAACCGTTTCAATCAGTCGACGGCCGCGCCCGCCGTCCCGACGAGGGTGAGCACGATGGTGCGCAACGGCGGGCTCGCGCGAAACTCGCACAGGTAGACCCCCTGCCAGGCGCCCAGGGCCAGGCCACCGCCACGCACCGGAACACTCAGGGACACACCCGTCAGTGCACTTTTGATGTGAGCGCTCATGTCATCCGGCCCCTCCTCCTGATGCCGGTATCTTGGATCGGCATCGGGCGCCACCCGGCGGAGCCAATCATTCAGGTCTGCGCGCACGTCAGGGTCTGCGTTTTCATTGATCGCAAGACCGGCGGAACTGTGTTGCAAAAACAGGTGCAGCAACCCCACCTGAACACCCCGGATCTGGGGTACCGCGGCCCGCACGGCATCCGTGATCAAATGTAGGCCAGTGACTGGCGCCCTGACCTGCAGTTGTGTCTGCAGCCACACCATCAATCAAGCGCCATCCGCCGGATCATGAACGAAATAGGTGTAGTTGGTCATTTGCCCTTGGATGAACCGATTCCAGCGCTCCCGTTCACTGGCCGCCGGGAGTGCGTCGATTTGCCTGTCAATGCGGGCGACCACGTCTTCGGGCGCGTAGTCGACGGCCCGCAGGACCTGGGCGACACTGTCGCCCGGGATCACCTCTTCAAACCTGAGCGCGCCCGATTCATCCCGCGCAATGTTCACCGAGTCCACCTTGCCAAACAGGTTGTGCATGTCGCCCAGGGTTTCTTGGTAGGCGCCGACCAGAAAGAAGCCAAACAGCGGCGGGTCCTGGGTTTGCCACGCAGGTACCGGCAGCGCCTCTGACTCCGCGCCGACATAGGTGTCAATGCGCCCGTCCGAGTCGCAGGTGATGTCGTGGACCCGGGCCCGGTGGACGAGCGGGCGATCCAGCCCTGACAGGGGCATGATCGGGAAGACCTGATCGATGCCCCAGCTGTCCGGCATCGACTGGAACAATGAAAAGTTGACGTACAGCTTGTCGGCCAGGCGCTGACGCAACTGAGGCGAGGCATCCGGGCTGTCCCCGCCACGCAACCGTTCACCGATGCGCTCGCTGACCAACCAATGCAACACTTCACCCTGCGCGCGCCCTTCGAGGCCGACATCGCCCCGTTCAAACAGCACCTCCAGCTCCCGCATCCAGTCGTCCAGCCAGTCCAGCAGACTGCGGGCGTAGTTCGCCGGCGCCTCTACCAGGCGCCGGTAGGCATCCACCAGCCGCTCATGCACCGGTGACAGCGCAGAGAGCGCTTCCAGCTGTGGCTCAGCGAAGTCGTCCGTGCTGAGGGCGTGCTCAACGTCGAATACATCTGTGACAAGCACGGCGTGGTGTGCAGTCAGCGCACGACCCGACTCGGTGATCAGATTCGGAAAAGGCAGGTCCGCATCGGCGCACACTGCATCAAGGGCGGCCACGATCGCTTCCGCATAGGCCTCGGTGCGGTAGTTCATCGAAAAATAGTGGCTCGAAAAGGTGCCATCGTAGTCCACACTCAGCCCACCCCCCATGTTGACCTGGCGGATCTGGGCGCCGGCAGCCCACAGCTCCGCAAACAGCCGGGCCGCTTCACGACAACCGCGCCGAACGTCTTCCAGGTCGGCGATCTGCGAGCCGATGTGGCTGTGGAGCATTTCGAGGCAATCGAGCATCTGTGCCTGTTCGAGCCGCGCCAGCAACAGCAGGGTCTGGGTCGCGGTGAGTCCAAATTTCGACTTTTCACCCCCCGTGTTCTGCCAATTGCCCGCAGCCACCGTGGTCAGGCGCACGCGCACACCCAAACGGGGGCGAACGCCCAGCACCCGGGACTGCTCCAGGATGAGGTCAAGTTCACTGAGGCTTTCGACCACCAGATAAACCCGGTGGCCAAGCCGCTGGCCCAACAACGCCAACTGCACGAAGGCGGCATCTTTGTAGCCGTTGCACACGATGGTGCTGTTGGCAGGGTCGGCGTGGGCAAGCACAATCAACAGCTCCGGCTTGCTTCCAGCCTCGAGTCCTTGATAGCCCATGCGGGCCTGGGCTTCGACCACCGTCTCCACGACCTCCCGCTGTTGATTGACCTTGATCGGATAGACCAGCTGGTACACCGCGGAACGCTTGCGCTCGGCAAGGGCCCCACCAAAGGCTGCCGCAATTCGCTCCAGGCGGTCGGAAATCACATCGGTGAAGCGGAGCAGCATCGGAAAGTTAAGTCCGCGCGCGCGCAGCTCGCCGGCCAGCGCAGGCAGGCTCAGGGTTTGTCCTGGACGCGCCGGATCCGGCGCGACACACACCTCGCCGTGGGCGTTGACCTGGACATAGCCTTCGCCCCAGTGGTCCACACGGTAGGCGTCTCGTGCGTTCTGCAAGTGTTCAGCGCTCATGGGTCTCCCTGTGGGCCGATTGGAGGGGTTGGCTGCGACCGGTGAGGCACAGGCGTTTATAATGCCCGGCCGAAACTCGCCATTGTAGGCTGCCGCCACGACCTGGAGTACGTATGTCCGAGCGTTCAGATTGGTTTATTGAAAAGTCCGCCAACGACGGCACCGCAATCGGGGTGCGGGTGACAGCCAAACTCCACAGTGAGCAAAGCGAATTTCAGCGGATTGAGGTGTTCGAATCCTCGAACTGCGGCCGTGTCATGGTGATCGACAACTGCTTTATGCTGTCGGACCTCGACCACTTCATTTACCACGAAGTCATCACCCACAGCGCCCTGCTCGCCCACCCCAACCCACAGCAGGTGGCCATCATTGGCGGCGGCGACTGCGGCACACTGAGCGAAGTGCTTAAACACCGGTGCGTGACCGATGCCTGGTTGGTCGAAATCGACGAACGGGTGACGCGGGTCGCAGAGGCCCAGTTTCCCGCGCTCTGCGCGCGCAACCAAGACCCCCGTGCGCGCTTCGAGTTCACCGATGGGATCGCCTGGATCTCCGACCAGCCAGAGAACAGCCTGGACGTCTTGATCGTGGATTCAACCGACCCTGTGGGCCCGGCGGCAGGGCTTTTTCACCTCGACTTCTACCGCGCCTGTCGGCGGGCACTGCGAGACGATGGCGTCTTGATCGAACAAAGCGGTTCGCCGCTGCTCCATGCAGCCAGCATGCAAGGCCCGATGCACAGAGACCTTGAGCATGCGGGCTTTGCCAACCGCCGTACGCTGGGCTTTCCGTTGTCCATTTACCCGTCCGGCTGGTGGAGCGTCACCTTGGCCAGCAACAGCCCACTCGACCTGCGCCAGGAACGGTGGAACAGCGAACGCCTTGAAACCCTGTACCTCACCCCTCAGGTCGCAGCAGCGACAGCCCAATTGCCGCCATTTGTCCAGGCGGCAATCGAGCGCGGCAAAGCATCCAGCGCCACCCCAGGACACTGAGCCAGGGGCCACTCAGGATTCGCAGCGCTCCGCAACGGCCTGGCGCCAGGCAGACACGAGTTGGTCGCGCTCGGCGCGGCTGAGGTATACGCCGGGCGTGGCGCTTTCGACCCGGTGGACGTTGGAGTAGGTGTGCACATGGGCCCGTGCGCGGTCGCAGCTGCGCTGGCGCGCCTGGGCTTGCAGCTGCGCCTGCTCCAGTTGGCGGGATTCAATCTGCCGCTCTGCGGCGCGGGCGGCCACAAAGCGAGCCGCCGCTGCGTGTTGGGTCTTAGCCTGGGCGACGGTCTGAGCGGTGGGCGAAAGCATGGACTGGGCCAACGGCTGGTCTTGATTTCGATCGCTGAAGCTCACCCGCCCCGCGGCGTCGACTGACCGGTAGATCGAGTCGGCAGGGGCCGCGCTCCCGAGCAGCACCAATAAGCAGGCCACTGCAGCTCGTGCCAGCCCCGCAGCCACCCAAGGCGAAAGGCGCAACGCCCGAGTCGCAACAATCCACTGACCGCATCCACCGATGTCCATGCCTAAAAGCTAGGCGAGCGGACAACCCTCAAAACAACTGCTGGCAACCTCTGTGACCGGGCGCACATTTGTGCGTGCAAAAAAAAGGGGCGCCGAAGCGCCCCTGAACCTCTGACCCCTGTATCAGGTGGTCTTGGTGAACTCTGGATAGGCTTCCATTCCACACTCCGACAGGTCCACACCGTTGGCCTCGTCTTCCTCATCAACCCGAAGGCCCATGACCGCCTTGATGATGCCCCAGGTGATGGCACTGGCGATGAACACCCACAGGAAGATGGCAACGATGCCGTACAGCTGCGCACCCAATCCGGCATCGGAGTTGGTGATCGGCACGGCCAACAGGCCCCAGATCCCCACCACACCGTGCACCGAAATCGCCCCGACCGGGTCATCGACCTTGAGCTTGTCGAGGGTGATGACCGAGAACACCACCAGGATGCCGCCGACCACCCCGATGAGGGTCGCGGAGAAACCCGTGGGGGTGAGCGGCTCAGCGGTGATGGCAACCAAACCGGCCAACGCGCCGTTCAGCGCCATGGTCAGGTCGGCCTTGCCAAAGAGCACCCGAGCGGTGATCAAGGCGGCCAACAAGCCGCCGGCAGCAGCCGCGTTGGTGTTCAGGAAGATCTGAGCGACTGCATTGGCCTCATCGACATTCGAGACCTTGAGTTCAGAGCCTCCGTTGAAGCCAAACCAGCCGAACCACAGCACCCACATGCCCATTGCTGCCAGCGGCAAGTTCGCACCGGGAATGGCATTCACTTCACCATTGGGGCCGTACTTCCCCTTCCGTGGACCCAGGAACAGCACCCCAGCCAATGCCGCTGCGGCCCCGGCCATGTGCACGATGCCTGATCCCGCAAAGTCATTGAAACCGGCTGCGTCCAAGAAACCACCACCCCATTTCCAGTATCCTTCAACCGGATAGATGAAGCCGGTCATGACGACCGCAAACACCAGGAAGGAGAACAGCTTCATGCGCTCAGCCACTGCACCTGAGACAATCGACATCGCCGTGGCAACAAACACCACCTGGAAGAAAAAGTCCGACCGGGCCGAATAGTAGGGTGCGTCGTCGCCACCTGCGATCACCGCCTCCACGGCGTTTTCTTCGCCAATGCCGAAGCCGAAGCCGGGAATGAACCCACCCTCGCTGCCGGTCATGTACATGATGGCGTAGCCGCACACCAGGTACATGACGCAGGCAATGGCATAGAGCGATACGTTTTTGGTGAGAATTTCAGTCGTGTTCTTGGCCCGCACCAACCCTGCTTCAAGCATGGTGAAGCCCGCAGCCATGAACATCACCAGTACGCCTGACATCAAAAAGTAGAAGGTGTCGAGCGCATAGTTCGTTTGCAAAAGATCTTCCATCAGAAGCCCTCCAACAAGCTCTGAGGCGCTGCCTCAGGCGGATCGTTGTGTTCGTATGTTCGAATTACAGTGCGTCCTGGCCCGTCTCGCCGGTGCGGATGCGCACTGCCTGCTCCAGTTCGGTCACAAAAATCTTGCCATCACCGATCTTGCCGGTGTTTGCGGCTTTGGTGATCGCTTCGATGACCTGGTCGAGCATGTCCGGCGCAATGGCCACCTCAATCTTCACCTTGGGAAGAAAATCGACCACATACTCAGCGCCTCGGTAGAGTTCGGTGTGCCCCTTTTGCCGACCGAACCCCTTGACCTCCGTCACGGTGATGCCCTGCACGCCAATGTCGGAGAGGGCTTCGCGAACATCATCGAGCTTGAACGGCTTGATGATCGCAGTAACCATTTTCATGGCGGTATCCTCTGTCAGTTGAATCCAATGTCGAGGTGCCGGGGCCGGCGCGGCCTGACCCCGGCGACCGAGGACTTAGAGGTCGATGGGTACGCTGTACGAAGCAACGAACAAAGTGTCCCCGTCGAGGCTCTCATCATCCGGCTTGTCGACGACGGTGCTGGCGGTGAAGCTCAGGTTGTCGTTGTAGGCGTAGGTCAGGTCCAAGTGCACGTATTCGCCATCGCTGTCATCTGGGCTCGCGAAGCCAACCAGTGCGCTGAACTGGTCGTAGCCACCGCTCAGGGTGTAGTAGGTATACCCCGTATCGCCCGCGATGTTGTCGTAGTAGCTGAACGCGAAGTCCATGTACGACAGGGTGAGGATCACTTCGGTCAGGTCGCCGAACGAATCGTTCTCGGCATCCGATGGGTAGATGTAATTCCAGACGCTGACGTCGACGCCGAAGTCCTCGAAGGTCCCACTCCAGCCGGCAAAGAGGTCATACTC
>DHQM01000117.1:19718-20476 GCA_002408105.1 Gammaproteobacteria bacterium UBA5338
TACATCAGGTCAGCAGCGAATTGCGCCCCGCCCATGCTGACGTCCTGACCCCGCCACAGGTAAATGGTGGCAAGACTTGCAGACGCCGAGAGTTCGGCGCTCGCCGGGGCCGAAACCCCCAATCCCAACGCCACAGCAGAAGCAGCGACCGCACAAGGCAATGTTCTCTTCATGGTTTCTTCTCCCCAGATGAAGTGGTCTTTTTAATTGAAGCCAGCAGGGCCCGAACCGGGTCTTCCCGCAGCAACCTCACGGGAAATAGCAGATTGCGTGCCAAAATGGCTCATCTGAGCCAAAGCCAGCGCAGGGGGGCGGGCGTTGCGCAACCTTCAAGACCTCAGCAAGGCACGACTGGAACCACGCACGCACCACGGCAGGGACAGCACCGCTTCAGGACGCACTTAATTGGTGCGTTTTATGCCGCGCTCGCGTCTACAGCGCCCCAAGATTGCGCCGCACCCGCCCAGCGGCCCTGCCCTTCACCTATAGACCCTGCGCCGCAACACAGCTGGCACAGTTCTTCCAAGCTGGGCGTGCGCCAATCCGAACCACCGCAGACCACACAAGGACCCTGTATGGGGCACACGCCCAAGGCACACTCCGCCACACAGTCGCCCGAGGCCAGGGCCCAGGGCGGCAGGTCGTGGCCTGCTCGGCTCGACATCCAATGCGCTGGGTCACTGGGCGGGACCCGGCTGACCCACCACCGCCACACCGGTCCCCTGCGGGTACAGCGCCCGCTCTACCCGGAAGGCAAT
>DHQM01000118.1:0-6103 GCA_002408105.1 Gammaproteobacteria bacterium UBA5338
TCTTCAGGGTCTTGACGATGTATTTGATGCGCACAGGGTGTACGGCCTTGCGCTCCCCGATGCGGTCAATGGCCGGTTCTATCACCCGCAGACCGACGATGTATCCGAAGATCAGGGCGATGGCCAACAAGAGCTTCATGGGTGCGGTTTCCTTGTGGGTGTGAAGGCCAATGTGCCGGAGCCGTCTGATGTTCCCATCAATACCTGGTTTAGAAGCTGTAGTTAAACCGTTCGATGTCGGTTTTGAAGTGCTGGTGGACCAGGTCCCGGAGGGAGTCGTCGTAGTAGCCGCGGTAGCGCGCCCGGTCCTCGGCACGGCGCTTGTGTGGCAACCTGCGCGGAGCGATTCCAATGGTCTGACACACGTGGTCGAAGTCGTCCTGCAGTTGCTCATAGCGACCGATGAAGTCGACCAGCACCCGGCCGTGCAGGTCCACGATGTAGTCGCTCTGCAACTCGATCGATGTGTCGAGGTGGTACTGGTAGGGTCGCTCAGGGTCCAGTTTGTGCCGCACGAACGCATCGAAATCCCTGAGGTGCGACACCAGGTGGGGCCGCTCGCGTTGCAAGTGGTGGTAGGAACTCACCTGCAGGTCCCAGGGGTTGCGCACGAACACAAACTTGAACAGCCCGTCGAAGAACGGCTGGGGCAGCATCTGTTCGGCAGCGACCGCCTTGGCGTGGCGGGGTAGCTTGCATGCGAGCCGGTGGTCGAACAGCCCACTCAGTTTGCTGCACACAAACATGGGTGCGTACATCGGGTCGCGCCACCTCAATGGATTCAGGGCGTCGCGCACACTGGTGCCGCCAGTCTTCGCGATGTGAACGAACAGGAACTTGTATTTGTGGGACAGCAACATGGCAGGGATCCAGGGTTATGCCGGTGTTCACTTGAGTGATGGGATGCCGAGGGCCTGGAGGTAACCTTCCACGCTGCGGTCGAGGTGGTACTCAGAGACTGCGCCTTGCAGCTCGTTCGCTGGCAGTGGGTTTTGCAGTGTGCGTTCCATGGCTGTGGCCAAAGCTTCCGCATCGCCAACTTCCACCAGCGGGCCGTACGCGCCTCCGGCGAGGATTTCCCGCGGCCCGCTGTCGCAGTCGGTGGATACCACGGGCGTGCCGACCGCCATGGCCTCCACCAATACATTGGGGGAGCCTTCCCAGGCAGAAGAAAGCACGAACAGGTCGGCGCGAGCCAGGTGCGCGTAGGGGTTGTTGGTGAACCCGGGAAGGGCGACGCAATGGCTCAGCCCGAGCTGCTCGACCAAGGCTTCCAGGGCGGGTCGATCGGCACCCTCACCGAAAATGACCAGGCGGCTGGGGCGCTGCACCTGCAGGTGGGCAAATGCGTGAATCAGTGTGGCGAAGTCTTTCTGGCCGGTGAGTCGACCGATACCGACCACCAGTGGCACTGGCGATGCCGTGAACCACGGGTGTTCGGCGGGTTCCTCGGCACGTTCGGTGATCTCTGGAAAGACGGTGGGGTTGCGGATGACCGTGATTTTTCCTGCAGGCAAGCCAGTGATGTCTTGGGTGTCCGCGGCCACACCATCCGAGACCGCCACCACCCGATCCGCGTGCCCGTAGGCCTGGCGCATCAGGCGTGCACGCCACCAGAACACCAGCCGGGGTTTGCCCTGGAGCGAGCGGCGCAGGTGGGTGCCAAGGCGCACCACCAACGGGACGTCGACGCCGGCCCAGCGCCGTGCGCGGATCGCAGTGCGGTTGGCACGGTCTTTTGCGACCAGCAAGGCCCTTGGACGGACCCTGCGCAGGTACCGAACCAGAAAGGGCAGTGCCATCCAGGTGTGGTTGGCACCAACCTGAAGCACCCGGACCTGAGGGTGCAGCTTCTGGAAGTGACCCCCTGCACCTTTCACGACCAAGAGATCGACAGCATGGCCTCGGTCCGCCATTCCGCGTGCCAGCAGGGTCATCATGCGCTCCACGCCGCCGTCTCCGGAATAGGACAGGAACACTGCGATGGGTGGATGGGTGGTCTGGACGGCTGGATTCACGCTTGCAGCCACTCGATGGGGTTCTGGCCTTGTGCAGGGGGTGGCGCTGCACCTTCGACAAACAGTTGGTGCCAGACCGCGAACTGCAGCAGGCTGAACAGCTCGCGCGTGGCGGAACCATTGCGGCGCTGGGCGTGAACCAGGTCCGGAATTGCGCCTGGCACAAACCACTGCTGGATTCCGCGATTGGCGGGTAGGGCGGCCTCCAGTTGGTCCAGGATGTCACCGCGCATCCATTGACCAATGGGCACATGGAAGCCGCGCTTGGGCCGCCAGAGGACCTCCTTGGGCAGGTGGGCCTCGGCCCAGCGTTTGAGGAACACCTTGCCTTGTCCAGGCTCTACCTTGAACGCGTCGGGCAGGCCCAAGCCGAATTCAACGACGCGGTGGTCCAGGAAAGGCACCCGCCCCTCCAACCCGAAGGCCATCATGGTGCGGTCCGCTTTGACCAGCAGGTTGTCCGGCAATGCGGTCTTGAGGTCGACGTACTGTCGTTTGGCAACGGTGCTCCAGTTGCTCGGGCATTCGCGCCAGGCCTCCACGAACGGCTCCCGGCTGTGGCGCGCCGCAGCCGCCAGATCCGGGCCGTACAGCCGCTTACGCCAGCTCCCGCTCCATTGGTAGCTGCTGCGAAATCCACCGGTGCTTGGGTACAGCAGTGCCTTGAGTGCCGCTTCGGCTCGACTGGGGTGGTAGCGGCCGTAGCCGGCGAAGACCTCGTCACCGCCTTCACCGCTGAAGACCACCTTGAGGCTGCCAGCAGCGGCTTGAGACAACGCGGCCGTGGGCAGACATGCATAGTCCCGCATGAGGTCATCGGTGGCCCAGATGACGTGGGGAATGCGGCCGAACAACTCGTCCCGGGTCAGGCGCAGCTCATGATGGTCGGTTCCGAAACGCCGGGCCAATGCAGTCGCCTGGCTCAGTTCGTCCTCGCCGGCGGCATCCCGGTAGCCAACCGAGAAGGTCTGCAGGCGCTGCGGGGAATGGAGTTGCAACATGGCGAGCAACACCGCAGAGTCCACCCCGCCGGACAGGAACAGTCCAAAGGGCACGTCCGCGCGCATGTGCTCGACCATGACCTGATGGAACAGCGATTCAAAGTCGGTGGTCGCAGCCTGAGGGGTCGCTGTGCTGGGTTCAACACGGTTTGCATCCCAGTAGCGGTGGTGCATCAACGCCAAATCTTCGTTGATGCAAATGGCCTCACCGGGAAGTACACGGTGTATCCCTTTGAAGATGGTCTCGCGCCCACTGCTGAACTGGTGATCCAGAAACTGCGCCAGAGCGCTGGGGTTCACTGCAGGGCGCCGATCGAGCAGCGTCAGAATGGCTTTGATCTCGGAGGCGAACACCACGCGGTCGCTCGTGACCGCGTAGTAGAGGGGCTTGATACCGAGGCGATCGCGGGCCAGCCAGGTTTGTCTTCGGTGCCCGTCATGGAGCGCAAAGGCGAACATTCCACGGACCATTTCGAGGTGCTTGATCCCGTCTCGCAGATACCCTTGGAGCAACACCTCGCAGTCCGAGTGGGTTGCGAAATTTGAGCCGGACGCAGTGAGGGCTTCGCGCAATTCCAGGTAGTTGTAGACCTCGCCGTTGGCGCTGAGCGCACACGCGGAATCGGCGCTGACAAGTGGCTGGTGTCCGCCGCTCAAGTCGATGATGGACAGGCGGGTGTGCAAGAGGCCGACCGCGCCTTTGATATACTCGCCGCGGTCATCGGGGCCTCGATGTTGCAGTGCTGTCGCTGCAGGTTCCAGTTCGTGCGGTGCAACCGGACCATGCCGTTTAACGATTCCGGCTATGCCGCACATGCTTGCCTGGCCCCAGAAGGAAAAACGGGTGATGTTAGATAGCCACCCCAAACTGGTCAAGGTGGTCCCCTGAGCGTGTCTGCAGACTGTACCGATCGCCCGGCCGGTGCCCCCCGTGTGCTGGTGGTGCGTTTGAGCGCGATCGGAGACATTGTGATGGCGTCTCCTCTGGCGTCGGCACTGCGCCGCCGGTACCCAAGCGCACGCATTTCCTGGCTCGTAGAGGAGGGCCTGGAGGGCCTGGTGGCCACCCATCCGGAGGTCGACGACCTGCTTGTCTGGCCACGCCGACGTTGGTCGAACCTCAAAAATACATCAAGACGGCAGTGGTTGGGCGAGGTCATGGCGTTCGTGCGGACACTGCGCCGGGCCCAGTTCGATTTGGCCATTGATGCGCAGGGTCTGCTCAAAAGCGGGCTCTGGGTGCGCTTGAGTGGGGCCACGGAGCGCGTGGCACTGAACCCGCGAGAGGGCTCTGGGCTCTGGATGCACCGGAAGGTCCAGTCGCCCCTCGATGACCCGCGCATGTCGTCGGAGTACCTGGACCTCGCGGCCGCACTGGAATTGCCCACCGATGGGTTCCAGCCGGTGCTCGTGACCACCCCGACGGACCGCTTGTCCGCGCGGCGTCTACTTGAATCCAAGGGGGTCGAGGGTGACTACGTCGCCGTGGCTCCATTCACGACCCGGCCCCAAAAGCATTGGCCTATGTCGCACTGGAAGCAGTTGTTTCAGCTATTTGAGCACGCCTTGGGCTGGCCGGTGGTGGTGCTGGGTGGCCCCGCCGACCGCGCACACGCAAGCCGGCTGGTGGAGGGCCATGCGCAGGCCGTGCATGCCTGTGGCGACTTGAGTTTGCGTGAATCTGCCGCTGTGATCGAAGGCGCGCGCTTGCTCACTGGAGTGGATACGGGTCTCACCCACATGGCGGCGGCGTTTGACACGCCGGCAGTCGCGCTCTTTGGCTCCACCCGTCCTTATTTGAACTCCTCAAGTCCTGCCACCCATGTGATTTACCATGACCTCTTCTGCGCGCCCTGTCGGCGCAACCCAACCTGCGCTGGGCGGTTTGACTGCCTAACAGGCATATCTCCAGAGGAGGTACTGGCCCACGCCCAGCGGTTGCTGGCAGCGGGTGCATTGCAAAGGTGTTGGATGCCATGAAAGTACTGCACGTTGAAACCGGCAAGCACCTCTATGGCGGTGCTCGCCAGGTTTTGTACTTGCTTGAAGGGTTGAAAACCCAAGGTGTCGAGTGCGAGTTGGTCGCCTGTTCTGACGCTGCCATCGCCCAGGCTGCGCGGGCGCAGGGATTCCAGGTTCACGAGGTGCCCATGGCGGGCGACTTGGACATTCGCTTCCCTTGGCAGTTGCGCCGCATTGTCCGCAGCAGTGGGGCGGACCTGGTGCATTTGCACAGCCGCCGAGGAGCCGACCTGTGGGGCGGCATTGGGGGGCGGTTTGCTCGGGTCCCCGTGGTGCTTTCTCGCCGAGTGGACAACCCAGAGCCCAGGTGGTGGGTGGCACTGAAGTACCGCCTGTACGACCGAGTGGTCACCATCTCTCAGGGCATCGCCGATGTGCTGTTGGCCGAAGGTTTGGCGCCGGAGCGGCTGGCGGTGGTGCCAAGTGCGGTGGACCTTGGCCGGTTCAGTTGCAATCGAGGACGGCTGCCACAGGACCTGCCTGTGCAGGTGGAAGACGGGGTGGTGGTCGCCATGGTCGCTCAGTTCATCAGCCGCAAAGGGCACGATGTGGCTTTGCAAGCCATGCGACAACTGCCCCCAAGCTGCGGCCATGTCCGCTTGCTGTTGTTCGGTCAGGGGCCGCTTCGAGCTTCCATTGAGGCTGAGATCGAGTCACTTGGCCTGGCCGGGCAAGTGCATTGTGTCGGATTTTATCCACAGATCGAGCAGGTCTTACCGGCGGTGGATTTTCTGGTGCATCCGGCAGAAATGGAGGGGTTGGGCGTGGCGCTTCTGGAGGCCGCGGCCAGTTGCGTGCCGGCCGTGGCGACAGCCGTTGGGGGCATCCCGGAAGTGGTTGTTGATGGCGTGACCGGTCTGCTGATTCCGCCCGGCGATCCGCCTGCCTTGGCTGCAGCCATGGACCGCCTGGTCCACGATACGGAGTTGCGCCGACGCTTGGGCGTGCAGGCCAGGGAGTGGGTTGAGGCGCGGTTTTCGATTCCGGCAATGGTTGCAGGCAACCTCGAGGTGTATCGAGCGCTGCTGAACCGCTAGTCAGTGGATGGGCGCCTCGGCTGCG
>DHQM01000118.1:6336-6888 GCA_002408105.1 Gammaproteobacteria bacterium UBA5338
AGTCAGTGTATGGGCGCCTCGGCTGCGCCTCCCGGTGGGTTAAACAACCAGACAAAATTGTTGGTGTGAAAGTAGCTGTCTTCGCCCACCACCAGGCGCCCATCCGACAGCACCACCAGGTTGTCGGGGTTTGCGACACCGTCGGGGTGGCAGCGGTCGAACACGGCCCAGGGTCTGATGGGTCCACCGATCAGCACTGGCTCCATGGCGGACACGTTGAAGGCCCCATCGAGGCGCATTCGGTAAACCGCGCCGCAGCGATTTTCTGGCAACTGCAGGTCGCCCTGGTTGTCGCTCATGCTCCCGGTGATGTCTGAGACCGCCAGGTACATCCAAGGAACCTGGCCGCTGCGCGCACCTGCAAGGTGGATGTTGATGCCTTCCAGTTTGGTGAATTCGGCAGTCGCTCCGCGGGCTGCTGCTGCCTTGCGGCTCTCAAGAAAGGCGGCCCGGTCGTCTGCCGCGTTGCCTGACGCCCAGGCTTCGATCGCAGCATCGGTCAGGTAGCCGGGCCGGTCCTCGGGGGCGATCATCGATGCGCTCCGGTGGCGC
>DHQM01000118.1:7070-65004 GCA_002408105.1 Gammaproteobacteria bacterium UBA5338
AATGCCGTCGTAGTCGGCAATCCACCCAGCGATGCTGTCCTGGTTGGCGCGGGCGAGGGGAACCCAGTCGATGTAGAGGATGATGTCGGCGAGATCACTGCCGTTCCCCTGGCGGATCTTGGCGGCATGCAGGGTGCCGCTGCTGAGGTCGCCTGGGCGGTCAGCGACAAACTTGAACAGCACGGTGTTCGCTCCGTCGTCGCTCAGATACACCGTTCGCTCGTCGGGCATCACAACGGCATTCTCGTGGCTGAACCGGCCAAGCGCATAGCGCTTAATTGGTCGCGGAATGGGGTGCGTTGGGTCGCTGATTTCTACGATGTAGCCATACCGATAAGGGTTGGGGTACTGGCCCCCAAGATAGCGGGCCAGTTGTTGAATTTCCGGATGCAGGCTGTGGTCCGGGTCGTTCCAATCCACTGTGTGGTCAAAGTACAGCTCCTCGGAACTAAGTGGTGTGTTCCAGGGGCTGAGCGTTCCGAAGCAGTTCACCCAGGTGCCTTGCACAGCAGCGAAGTCCACCATGGTTCCCCCCTCGACAGTCCAGCCGGTGCTGCTGTGGTTGAGCTGTAACCGGCTCATCCCACCTGGCCGGTCTTCCCAGTTGGTGAACAAGTATGCGCGACCCGCCGTTTTGGGGTCCGGTACCACCGCATTGAAGTCCGGGTCGTTGGATTCTTTCACCAGCGTCGATCCGTCTGCGGACATCAATGCTCCCAAGCCGTGGTCCAGCCCCTTGATCGGGTCTCCCCGGCGACCGAGTACTCGGTAGGCTCCACCAGGGGAGACACGCATTTCGCCCCGGTGGCGTGCGGTCGGAGCGGGCAGGTGGGCGGGTTCCACGCCCCCGTCGGACTCGAACCGCAACCCCTCAATGACACCCACAGTCGCGCGGTTGAAGGGCGGCGGGTTTCCATCTGCCGGGTGTTGCACATTGAGGAACAGGCTATCGCCATGGACGAAAAGCCCTGTCGCTTCAGCGCCTCGCGGCAGGCTTGCAATGCGAACCAGGAGGTCATTCGGGACACCGGCGTCAATTTGGCTTGGAGCGGTGGTGACAAGCACAGCCAACGCCAGCATCAGCTGTGCTGCATGGCGCCGGGGCCGCACTTTTCGCGGGCCGTGAGGGGTGGTCATGGGTGCCACTGCGATGGGCATGGAGCAATCCTTTCGCCGAAAAAGGGCGGAACCAATGCGAACAAGACGGCTCGAACGGTGAGTGGACTGGGCGTTTACTGCCCGGTCTTCGACCACCCCGTAGCCATTAGGATGGAGGCAAGCCGCCGTGCAGGACCATGACTCGATCGAACCATCGACGACCCAACACCATACCGGATCTGAATTGTCTTTGGATGACAACCCTGGCGAAACACCGGGTGCCGAAAGCCTGTCCTGGTGCGATGCGCTTGCCCAACGCGCGCAGGCCGACGGGCTCGAACTCGTTGACCAAATGCGCACGCTGGCGGCGCAACGTGCAGATCGAATGGCTCATGCACTGCAGCGGGCCGGAGAGGCTGCGGGTGAGGAGGGTGAAACGCACCTGCAGGCCTGTTTCGCAGCAGCTGGGGACAAAACCAAGGGCATGGCTGAGCACCTGAGTGCTGCTGATTCACACGAATTGGTCGAACGCTCGTCGGCCGCAGCCCGCGAACACCCAGCAGTCTTTTACAGCGGTCTTCTGGTGGGTGGGTTTGTGCTGGCCCGTTTGCTGAGTGCGGCCAAATAGAGTGTGGCACCTGGTGTTTCAGCGGATCGAGCGCTCGATCCGCCGCGCACTGCGGGTGCGACAGGCCGGCGTGGAGCTCGTTCAGGTCCAGTTGGGCATTCTGCGGCGGCAGGCTCAGCTCGCCGCTGCCGAGTGGTCGAGGGCTGCTGCGCTCGGCATCGGGGCAATCCTGGGGCTGGCGCTGGGGGCAATGTGGGCGACCGTGGCTGTGGTCGACTTGTTGCTGCGGGTCTGGCCACTTTGGGGTGCTGCAGCAGCAGTCTCGGCTGCCTTGGTCGGAGTCGCTCTGATCGCAATGGCCCGGGCGCACCGGTGGCATCGGTCAGCCATTGCACAATTGCAGGTGGGCGAACAGGAACTTAAGAAAAACCTACAACTATTGCACGGAGACACAGGCGATGAACGATGACCACACACAGAATTCCGACGAATCAATGACGGAGCGGCTCGTCGAGCGCAGTGAAGCGCTGCGCGATCAGCTAAAAAGCAAGGTTCAACAGGCTTCGGATCACCTCCCGGATGGGGACCACGTCAAGAAAGTGGTGAACAAGGCCAAGGCGCGAACCAAGCAGACCGCCAGCGACACAGCGCAGTGGGGCAGCGCACACCCCGTCGCCATGGCGGTGCTGGGCGCCAGTGCAGGACTTGCTGCCTGGGCACTGATGCGAGGCCCTTCGAACGGCTCGGCACCACGTTCGGATGGACCCAACCCGGGTGAGTTCGACCCCCTGGTCAGTGTTCCCGCGCAGCGGGACTTAACCGGTGGCAGTATGGCGCGCAGTGATGACGGCCGGTCTTGGATCGATCGAACGCGCAGTCGAGCGGAGCAGGCGCGGGACGACATGAACGCCTGGGGCACAGAGCAGGCCGCGCAGCTTCGCCGCCACGCACGGGACGGGGCCAACCAGGTGTCCAGTGCAGTTCAGGCCCACCCGTTGGCGGTTGGCTTCGCCACTGCAGCGGCTGGCTTTATGACCGGGCTCTTGGTACCCAACAGCCGGGCAGAAAACCGGGTGTTGGACAAGCCGGCTGATCTGGCAAAACAGCAATTGGCTGCGGCAGCAGAAACTGGCGAAGATGCGGTCCGAGCCGCCTGGAACCATGCCCGTTCCGCCGCGGCGGAGGAATTGGGCATTGACCCCGCGGGCGGCGAAGGGCGTGCTGAGGCATCGGTTTCTGAGCATGATGGCAACCGGCCTCAATCGGACTGGCCATGAGGTTCGGCAATCGCCTCGGCCTTTGGAGGGGGCGCCACCGGCAGCGGCACCCGCGTCCAGTCGAGGCGAAGGTCCCAGTCGTCAATGCGTGCGGACCGGGGCAACGGCAGGGCGCCATCAGTGGCGGTCATCACCCGAGCGCCAGCGGCCGTGAGGGCGGTGCGGCCAAGCCGGAAGTTTTGGCTGGCGACAATCGAAAGGTATGCGCGACTCAGCGCGCGGGCCCGCTTGGGTGACGGCACAATCAAGCGGGATATGTCGTTTAGGGTGCCGGTCGCGTTGCGCTGCCAGTTGGCGTGCAGTTCGCTGTTGCTTTCGTACTCGTCCCACCCACCGGTGCGCTGCAGGTATTCGGCGTACTCTGCGGTTTGGCCACCCCGGTTGGCTGCGTCGGGCAGTCCGCGCACTTGTTGGTAGCGCCACCCAGCCGGGCCTGGAAGCTTGCGTGCGAAGGCAAAGGTCGAATCGATGGGTGTGCCGATGAAGCCGTGGCAGCCCAGGCAAAATCGCGTTTCTTCTGCTGTTTGAACCCGCAAATGGCCGTCGCGGGCTTCGATCCAGCCGCCGATTTCCCACCCGAAGCGGTTGTCGTAGAAACCCGAGTCGTTGCGTGTCAGCACAAAGCCGGAACCTTCGACTTGCTCCTGACGCTCGTTGCCCAGGCGTGAGTCGAGTTCCGCGGTGCTGAGCACCCGCAGCTTGCGCATGTAGCGCAGTTCCTTGAACCTGCGGCTGGGTACGACCCGCCCATTCGCGTTCACTGCCGGGTAGCGCAATGCATGCAAGAACTCAGTGCCCTCGGGATAGACCATGGGTTGGGTTGCCGTCGATTGGGCGTCGCCAAAATAGCGCTCCCGATCGGTGAGTCGCAGTGCAGTCCCCAAGCGTCCGTCCCCATCCAAGTCCGCCCCGAATTGAGCTTCCTCGACTGCGCGGATCGACACCGCTTCCAAGCCGAGGATCTGCAATTCGAGGAGGGCGAGGTTCATGCGGTAGGTGGCCTGGTCTGTTGTTCCCTGGCGCTGGCGAAAGCGGGCGGGCAGGCGAATGAGCACGTCGCCGAAACTGCCATTGGTGGGCCAAAACTCGCCCGGGAAGGGCTTGTAACGAATGGCCACCCAACCGCTGCCATCCTTCGCGAACCCGTCGGTTTGGAAGGCGGCCGCACCTTGGCTGTAGCCGTGGACTGCTGGCATGCGGGGCTGGGTTCCGGCGCTCAGACCTGCAGCGTAGTTGTCGACTCGGAGCCAGTCGTCGAGCGGATGGGGCAGCGGCGACCTGGGCTCTGGAGGGACGACCAGGTTGCGCCAAGGATTTCGCGAAAGGTCCGGGCCACTCGGCAACCGGTTTTGCTGCCAGCCATCGCCGACCCGGTTGGGTGGTGACGGCACAGTGTGGCTCTGGTGGCAGGTGTAGCAGGCGTTGTGGCCGCCGCTGGTGTCGACATAACACTGTGGGGGCACTTGGGCGTTGTCATTTGGCGGTGCAGGGTTTGCATGGCCTGGCGCCGTCAGCGCCCATAGCAGCGCACCTGTGAGAATCCACAGCGAAGTCGGCGCAGGGGCATCCCGCGTACCCTCAGCGGTGGATGAACTTGTGCAGACAAATGCCATCATAGGGGCAAGGGCTGAGTCCATGGCAACTTTGAATCGCGCGGTGCAATCTGGCGATTCTGGCGCGTTTTCATTACTGTATGGGCCGTTGCGGCACAACTGAACCGCTCGGCTCTTGCGGCACAGGGCCACTCGATCGATCCGCTTCCACTCACACAAGGAGATTGCTCCATGAGCCAATTCACGCTTCCAGAACTTCCGTACGCGATGGATGCATTGCAGCCGCACATCTCCAAGGAGACCCTGGAGTTCCACTACGGCAAACACCACAAAACCTACGTGGACAAACTGAACGGTCTCATCGAAGGGACCGAGCACAGCGGAAAATCCCTCGAAGAAATCATCAAAAGCAGCTCCGGGGGCGTATTCAACAACGCCGCCCAGGTCTGGAACCACACCTTCTACTGGAACAGCATGGGTCCAAATGGCGGCGGCGCCGCCAGCGGTCCAGTGGCCGACGCGATCGATCAAGCCTTCGGGTCATTCGATGAGTTCAAAAGCAAGTTCAACGAGTCTGCTGCCGGCAATTTCGGTTCCGGTTGGACCTGGTTGGTCAAAAAGGCGGACGGTGCGTTGGACATCGTTAACACCAGCAATGCCGGGACTCCATTGACCGAATCTGGGCTTGTGGCGCTGATGACGGTGGATGTGTGGGAACACGCCTACTACATCGACTACCGCAACGCGCGTCCAGAATACCTCAAGCACTTCTGGGAGTTGGTCAACTGGGAGTTTGTTAACCAGAACTTCAGCTAAGGGTCGCACCGATCCGCAGAAAGGGCCCCGATCTTGGGGCCTTTTTTGCTGTGGTGGAGCGGCCTCGCCGCGCCCGGTGCTCGCCGGGCTACAGTTGCTGCACGATCAGGTACGCCGAAAGCGCGACCGTAACGGTGACCATCATCGGCCGCACCAGGGCTGCGCCCCTGTGCACCACCATTTGGGCGCCAAGGCGTGCCCCAACAACTTGCCCCAAAGCCATCAGCACGCCGATCGTCCAGAGAACCTGCCCTCCCAACAAGTACAGCAGCAGCGACATGCCGTTGCAGGCCAGTACCAATACTTTGGTCTGTGCGACTGCCTGTCGGGCACTCTGTCCCAGTAGGCTGATCAATGCCACAGTGACAAAAGTCCCCGTTCCCGGGCCAAAAAAACCGGATGTGAACCCCAACGGGGTCGCTACAAAGAACGCAAAAGACGCGGTCGAAATGCGCGGTTTTGCGGGCTGGTCGCGCAGGCGCGGCGACATCAGGGTGTACAGCGCCACACCGATCAACAGCGTCGGGATGAGCCATTCCAACCGATGGACCGCGATGTGCTGAACCACCCAGGTGCCAGCGGCAGAGCCCAGCAGACAGCCAAGCACGGCGCCGCGCAGCGTCCGCAACTGAATCAGTCCATGGCGTAGGTAGTAAAGCGCCGAGGTGCTGGTTCCGCAGACGCTCTGAAACTTGTTGGTGGCAAGCGCCTCAAGCGGCGAGATCCCCGTTGCCAACAACACCGGCAGCACGATGGTGCCGCCGGCGCCCACGATTGCACTCACGAAGCCCGCTCCAAACGCAACCAGGGCCAGCACAATCAGAATGGACAATGGCATGATCGAGCCTCAAAGTGCAGGCAATTGGCTGTGCCTGGGTAACACCGAGAACCAGGTGCGCCGTGACAAAGTGCAGGTTCAAGCCCAGGCACCGTTGCAACAACTGCCAAGGAGAATTCCCAAGATGACCGACAACGAACAATTGGTGCGCGATTTTATCAACGCCTGGCCACGTCTGGATCCTGACGAGCTGGTGGGGTTTTTCCACCCAGAGGGCACCTACCACAACATGCCGCTCGCACCCGCTGTGGGACGCGACGGGATCAGGGCGATGATCTCCGGGTTCATTTCCAGTTGGCGCGCCACGGAATGGGAGGTGCTGAACCTGATTTCAGCCGGACCCATTGTTGTCGCCGAGCGGGTTGACCGCATGGACACCGAACAGGGGCCAGTGGCGTTGCCGGTGGTTGGGGTGTTCGAACTGGAGGGCGGGCAGATTAAGGCATGGCGCGACTATTTCGACCTGGCGAGTTACACCAACCAGCTGGCCTGATCGACGGCGAACGAACCGAATGCGGCACGTGTGTGCCCTTGCTTTGGCGCTCTGTGCCCGTTTGGCTGTGGCATGGAGTCCGGAAGGCCACGCCATCATTGCCGGTGCCGCCTACGACCTCAATCCGTACGCCGGTCGTTGGTGGGGCGCAGTGCTCGCTGCCCATCCCGCGGCAGCGGGTTGGGATCAGGCGTTTGCTCGACAGGGGATCGATGGCCCTGTGGAGCGCCACCGCCTCAGACGCGCGGCGATCTGGCCAGACCAGGTGCGCAGTGACCCCCGGCATGACCACCCGAGCTGGCACTACACGAACTTTCCATTGGTGCCGCCAGATTTTCCCCTGCGCCCCTCCGACACGCCCCACAACGACTTGATCGAAGCCTTGTCCCATGCCGAAGCTGGGGTGGCAGGCGCCAAGGTCGGCACTGTGGACGGGGCAATCTGGCTGGCGTGGTTGCTGCACCTGATTGGTGACGCCCACCAACCGTTGCACTGCGTGGATTGGAAGGGACCCGGATTTATAAATGGCGACCGCGGGGGGAATCGGTTGTACGTGCGACCGCACCAAACCGGTCGGCCGGTTAATCTGCATGCGTATTGGGATCGGCTGATTTCAGAGCCCTTGGGCCTGACTGCTTCCAGTGCGCCCATTGGCCCTGGCCAAGTGGCGCCCCGGGTCTGGTGCCTGGAAGGCCGGGCACACGCCATCGAATCGGTGTACGAACGAGGTGCGCTGGTAACGACAGGGCGGGCCAAGGCGAGCAGTTCCCGCCGAATCCAGGCGCTGGGCCAGGTCTATCAAGACCGTGCCAATCGCCTGGCCCAGCGAAGAGCCCGCCAAGCCAGCGAACGCACCGCGGCCGTCCTTGAACGCCTGTACCGGCTGCTTCACCGGTCAGTTCCTGGCCAACAGCCCGATGCTCAAACCGAGCCAGCAAGGCCCTGAACCCCTCCTCGCAGCCGCAGTTTATTTTGTCCGGTGTTGCGAGTAAGGTGGACGTTATCCCAAGCAGTTCCAAGCAATACAACCATAACAAGTGGGGTGAACAGCAATGAGCAGCGTTAAGACCAAGGCAGAGGCTGAACTGGCCGGCGTGAAGGCAGGGGACCCCCGGACCATGTCGGGCCGCGATCCCAAATCGATTCCGCTCGAAGCCTTTGATCTCGCCCAGGCCGAGCTTTTTCAGAACGACAGCATCTGGGGCTATATGGACCGGTTGCGTGAAGAATGCCCCGTGCATTACTGCGCGGACTCTCGGGACTTTGACCCCTATTGGTCGATCATGAAGTTCAGCGACATCATGGAAGTCGAAGGCAACCACGAGGTGTTTTCTTCAGCGCAGGGCATTACGCTGCGGCAGAACCCGGAAAACTTCAACACCGAGAGCTTCATCGGCTCCGATGAGCCGAAACATGGCCAACAGCGCCGCACCGTGCAGGGCGTGGTTGCGCCGAGCAACCTCGCGAACCTCGAGCCGCTGATCCGTGAGCGGGTTGCCGGCATCCTGGATGATCTTCCCATCGGAGAGACCTTCAACTGGGTCGATCGGGTCTCCATCGAACTGACGACCCAAATGCTTGCGACCCTGTTCGACTTTCCATTCGAGGAACGGCGCAACCTGACGTTTTGGTCCGACGTTGCGACCTCCCAACCCGAAATCGATGGGATCGTCGAATCCCAAGATGAGCGAATTCGGATCCTCAGAGACGAGTGCCTGCCCGCGTTCAACAAGCTTTGGGATGAGCGGGCGAACAAAGCGCCTGGCAACGATTTGATTTCCATGCTCGCCCACGGACCGGATACGCAGAACCTGAACCGAGACAAGCCGCTGGAGTTTCTTGGCAACCTGATCTTGCTAATCGTTGGAGGCAACGACACCACCCGCAACTCGCTGTCTGGTGGCGTGAAATTCCTCAATGACAACCCGGGCGAATACCAGAAACTGCGGGATAACTTGGACCTGATACCGAAAATGGTGCCGGAGATCATCCGCTACCAAACCCCGCTCTCGAGCATGGCCCGGGTTGCGACCCAGGATGCAATTGTGGGTGGAAAGAAAATCCACGCTGGTGATCGGGTGGTGATGTGGTACATGTCGGGAAACCGCGACCCCGAGGTGATCGACCGACCCTACGAGTTCATCATTGACCGCGACCGGCCTCGCCACCACCTGTCTTTTGGGTTCGGAATCCACAGGTGCATGGGCAACCGGCTTGCTGAGATGCAATTGCGGGTTGCCTGGGAAGAGATCATGAAGCGGTTTCGGTTTGTGGAAATCGTGGCTGAACCCCAGCGCACTTTGTCATCCTTCATTCATGGTTTCACTGATATGGAGGTACGAGTGCACCCCTGGTAATCGGTGGTCGCACCGGCGTTGGAACGGCCCCTGCAGCAGGGGCCGTTTTGGTTTGAAGCGCGGTGCTGCAATCCAACCCGCCGGATGATTCACTTGTTCTGTGGTCTTGCGAGTCCAACTCAACAGTAAGGAGTCCTTTGCATGTTGAAGCTTCACGGCTTTGCAGTGAGCAACTACTACAATGCAGTAAAACACTACCTTTTGGACAAAGGCATTGATTTTGAAGAAGTGCCTGCAGTCCCTTCGCAGGACCCTTCTTTCCTTGCCGTCAGCCCATTGGGCAAAGTCCCGGTGCTTGAGGTCGAAACCGGGACCCTGACAGAAACCAACGTCATCCTTGAGTACCTTGAAGTGCTCTATCCTGAGCCTCCGCGCTACCCCACAGATCCGTTCGATTACGCGAAATCGAAGCAATTGTTCAAGACCATCGAGCTGTATGTGGAGGCGCCTGCGCACCGGATGCTCGGTGTCCTATTTGGCCGTGAGGTACCGGATGCCGTGCAGCAGGAATGCAAGGGTCAGATGGAACGGGGTCTGGAGGGGGTGCGCCGGCTGGCGCGGATGACGCCCTACCTGTGTGGCGATCAGCTGACCGCAGTGGATTTATTTGCGCTCTACGCATTCAAGCTGTCCAACAGCGTGACCCGCAAACTGTTTTCCTGGGACTTGATCGCAGAGGTGCCGGGTCTTAATGCTGTGCTGGACGAGCTGCAGGCATCTCCCGTGGGTCAGCGGGTGTTAACGGAGAACAAGGCCGCGCTCAAAGCCATGCAGGGTTGAGTCTTTTTTGTCTGGCCGTGGCCGATCGCCCGCAGAGTTTGAAGCGTTGGATTTGGCGCGCTTTCTTTCGTACTGCACTTGTACCGCTGTTGCTGGTGGAGGTCGTGTTCATTGGCATCTATATCGGTGCCAATGCGATGGCAACACGAGAAAACATCGCGGCCGTAGAGCGTGTCGCGGAAGACCAGTTGGCTCACATTTCCTCGGGTGTTTCGGCCACCCTTGACGCAGAGTTGCGTGCCGTGAGGCGCAAGGTGGAAGTGCTTGCCGCTCAGGCCATGCAGGTTATGAACGTGCCGGTGTTTCCAGGTGAGGTATCGCCTGCGGAGCGCGCACGCTATGCAACCAGCCCGGACGGCGTGACCCACACGACCGAGCCTGGAGCTGCGGGTGCCGCGCTGTTTTTCAGCAGCACCAGTCCCATGACAGCTGAGCGGTGGGAGCAGGTTTGGCGCTCTACGCGTCTGGACCCACTGATGCGCGCGCTACAACGTGAACCCTTGGTTATGCAGGTGTATTTCAACACCTGGGACTCCATGAACCGGATCTATCCCTATTTCGACGCGTATGCACAGTACCCGCCGGACATGCAGATCCCGGAGTTCAGCTTCTACTATCTGGCCGACGATACCCAAAACCCAAGCCGCAAGGCCGTATGGACTGAGGTGTACGTCGATCCCGCGGGCGGCGGCTGGATGACCTCCGCCGTTGCCCCGGTGTACATCGAGGACAGGCTTCTTGGTGTGGTGGGCCTTGATGTCACGGTCGATTTGTTGGTCGAGCAGGTGCTGGCACTGGACATCCCCTGGGAAGGCTACGGCATGCTGGTCGGGCGGGACAGCACCATACTGGCCCTGCCACCGAACGGCGAGCAGGATTGGGGCTTGAAAGAACTGCTGGAATTCGACTATCAGGAGCAGATTCGCGCCGACAGCTTCAAGCCCGATGCGTTCAAGCTCACCCGACATCCGGAGGGAGCAGCGGTGGCGGAAGCGGTCACTGCAGCACCCGAAGGCATTGCCCAAGTGCAGTTGAACGGGGCAGCGAAGTTGGTTGCCTGGTCCACCCAGCCGGAGACCGGGTGGCGACTCCTCGTGGTGGTACCGGAGGCTGGAGTGCACGCCGAGGCGCAGGCCCTCGGTGCTCGAATCGGTTCCATCGCGGTACTGATGGGCGTGGGGTTGGTGTGTTTCTACGCGGTGTACTTCCTGGTGTTGCGCGGGCGCGCGCGTCGCATGGCGCACACCTTGGCAGTGCCCCTGCGTGGGATTGTGAGCGCGACCGAGGTGATCGGCGATGGCGGCCAGCCAATCGAGCCCCAGGCCGTTGGCATTCGGGAAATTGACACCACTTCGCACAGCGTGATCGGGCTCGGCGAGCGCCTTCATTGCCAGGGTGCAGCCCTGCAGGACACCAACCGCAGGCTTGTGGTTGCGAAACGGGAGGCTGAGGCGGCTTCTGTGGCCAAAAGCGAATTCCTGGCCCGGATGGGTCATGAGCTTCGCTCCCCCTTGAGCGCGAGCCTCACGACCGCTGAATTGCTGGAGCGGTCCCAGTTGACTCCAGCGCAGCAGGTGCAGGTCGCCGGGATCCTGCACAGCGGGCGGATGTTGCTGAATTTGCTCGACCAGGTGTTTGACTACTCGCTGCTGGAAGCGGGTTGGTTGCACCTCAAACGCCAGCCCCATGCACTGGAAGCGGTTGTGGTGGATGTTGCAAGGTTGTTTCAGGGGGAGGCTGCGCAGCGTGGCATTGAATTGATTCTGGAAGTGGATCCGGCGATTCCTCTAACGGTGCAGGGAGACCCGGTTCGACTGCGTCAGGTGTTGTCCAATTTGATGGGCAATTCGATCAAGTTCACTGAATCCGGTCACGTGCGCCTGAGCGCCAAGTTGGAAGCCCACGACGGCGAGGCTGCGACAGTGCGTTTCGCCGTTGAGGACACGGGTTGCGGAATCGCCGCGCAGGATCAGTCGCGTATCTTTGAGTTGTTCACTCAAGTGGATGGCGGCCCGGACCGCAAACACGGTGGCGTTGGGCTTGGTCTCGCCATCGTCGACGAACTGGTCACACTAATGGGTGGTTCCATCGAAGTAGAAAGCGCTGAAGCACTAGGAACGTGCATCTCGTTCCGCCTGAGGTTTGATGTTTGTGGGCCCCTGCGCCCGGTACACAACTGGGACTTGCGCCAGGTGCGAGCACTTGTCGCACATTCCAACCCGGACCGGTGTCGACTGATTGGCGAGTACTTGCGTGCGTTCGGGGCCGAAGTGGATTTGACTCCTGGGCCAGAGCAACCCGGGTCGAACAAAGGCGAGCGGACCCTGGTGCGGGTGGTGGAGTGGTCTCCAAAAGTCGGCCAGTCCGAATTGGTTGATGCCGAATCTGTTGTCTGGGTGCAACCGCTGCTGCAAGCCGCAGGTATGCCTTCTGGTCCGGGAGAGTGGCTGCAAGAGCCCTTTGGGCCCCGTGATCTGGTGCGGGCAGTCCGGGCGGCGCTGGGCTTGGAGTCAGACCACAACTGGGTCGACCCGGTGGCTGCTGTCACGCAAGCAGTGCCCCCGATGGCCGTGCTGGTGGTGGAAGATGGAGCGCTCAGCCGGTCGGTGCTCGCTGAGATGCTGCGCCAGTTTGGCTGCACTGTTTGGGCTTGTGGGTCTGGTGATGCGGCGCTGCCCCTGTGGCTTGCGCATCCGGTCGACCTGGTATTGGTCGATGTTCATATGCCCGGCCGCAGCGGGAATGCAGTGGTGCGAGAAATTCGCAGGCAGGAAGCCGCCTTGAGCCGCCCACGCACCCGAGTCTACGCAGTCAGTGCCGACACCCTCGATCGCACGAGGGACGATGCACTCGCAGCTGGATTCGATCGCTACTTCATCAAACCAGTTGGGCGGGTTCAACTGCGCGCGATACTGCAAGAAATCGCCACTGATGCAGCGCCAACTGACGCCGCTGGCCAACAGGCATCATGCACCTAGTCGATCGGCAGTGCCCCGCGGTCAATCACTTGCCGCAGCACGAAACTGGAGTGCACGCCACTGACCCCCTCAATCCGTGTGATGCGCTGGAGCAACAGCGCTTGGTATGCGTCCATGTCTGCAACGATGACCTTTAGCTGGTAGTCCGCATCTTGCCCGGTGATCAGCAGGCACTCCAGAACCTGCGGAATGTCAGCGACCTGCGCCTCAAAGTTGGCGAACCGCTCCGGGGTATGTCGATCCATGGAGATGTGCAAAATCGCCAACAGCTTCAGTCCCAGACGCTTGGCATCGACAACAGCCCGGTACCCGGAAATGAATCCCGCTTCCTCCAGTGCCTTGACCCGCCGGAGGCAGGGAGAGGGGGAGAGGCCGATGCGCTGGGAAAGGTCCTGATTGCTGATTCGCCCCTCTTGCTGCAGCACCTGCAAAATGCGCTGGTCGTAGCGGTCCATCTTCACAATCTGCTCCATAAAATGGGCCCTAAATGCAATACTTTTCAATTTTATAATAAATAAAAGAATAATATTTCAAATATTCCGTTTTTTGGGTTGAATTCGCAATTTCATTTTGCGGCTGCGGCGCTATCCTTGTACGCGTCGGTGCCGTTGTGCACCGACCTTGAAAGTCGGTTCTATATCTTGGCTGCGTCCCACAAGGACTTCCTGCCAAACGAGACCTGCGCTTCACGAGGGCGCCCCGGCTTTCGACCCATTCAGTTTGCCGATCGAGGAGGGTGTCATGGGCAGGTTTGGTCACAGCAGGTTTGATCACAGGAAGTACCGCGCGATCGAAGGGGTCCCCTTGCAAGACCGGCAGTGGCCCGACCGCACGCTGACCCGTGCGCCGATTTGGGCAAGTGTTGACCTGCGCGATGGCAACCAAGCCCTTCTGGACCCCATGACTGTGACTCAAAAGCGGCGCATGTGGGATTTGCTTGTCGGGCTTGGCTTTAAGGAAATCGAGATTGGTTTTCCCGCGGCCAGTCAATTGGATTTCGACTTTACTCGAATGTTGGTTGAGCAGGACCTGATTCCGCCTGATGTGCAGGTTCAGGTTTTGGTGCAGGCTCGAAAGGATTTGATCGAGCGCACCTTCGAGGCCCTGGAAGGGGTGCCTCGGGCGATCGTGCACGTGTACAACTCCACCTCGCCGGTGCAACGAGAACGGGTGTTCAAGATGGATCGCGCCGGGGTGCTTGAGGTGGCTCGGCAAGGTGCACACTGGGTGCGGGAGGTTGCCCATCGATACCCGCAGACCGACTGGACTTTTCAATACAGCCCAGAGAGTTTTACCAACACCGAGATCGACTACGCGGTGGAGGTGTGCAACGCCGTCATCGATGTGTGGCAACCCACGGTCGAGCGACCCTGCATCATCAACCTGCCTGCTACGGTGGAGGTGTCCTCGCCCAATGTATTTGCGGACCAGGTCGAGTACTTCTGCCGTAAGGTTGCGCACCGGGACTGCATTCTGGTGTCGGTGCACACCCACAATGACCGCGGCTGCGCAGTTGCAGCGGGAGAATTGGCGGTGCTCGCGGGCGCGGACCGGGTCGAGGGCACGCTTCTCGGTAACGGCGAGCGCACCGGGAACATGGATATTCTGACCATGGCCATGAACCTGTACAGCCAGGGAGTCGATCCGCAGCTGGATCTGTCGAACCCCGATGAAATCATTGAGGTTTACACCGAGTGTACGAATTTGCCCGTGCATCCCCGCCATCCTTGGGTGGGAGAGCTGGTGTATACCGCCTTTTCGGGCAGCCACCAGGATGCCATTCGCAAGTGTCTGAAGGCCCAGCAGGCCGATGAGCCTTGGTCGGTGGCCTACTTGCCGATCGACCCTGAGGACATTGGGCGCGACTACCAGGCGGTGATTCGCGTCAACAGTCAGTCTGGAAAAGGCGGCATGGCCTTTGTACTGGAACGTGATTATGGGCTGCATTTGCCCCGTTGGATGCAGGTTGAACTTTCCCAGGTGGTCCAGAGGCTCAGCGAAGAAACCGGCGGAGAGTTGCCGAGTGAAGTCATTCATCAACAGTTTCTTAGACACTTTGTGTGCGAGGACGGTGAGTTTCAACTGTCCGGCTACAGCCTGAACCGCAACGGACGCGACCGCATCACCGCACGTTTGCACCGCCGCGGAACAAGCGTGGAGGTGCAGGGTGAGGGGGATGGTGCAATTTCTGCTTTTATCGATGCCTGGCGTGAGTACAGTGGCGAAACCTTGGCTGTGGTGGACTACCAGGAACATGCGCTCTCAGCAGGCACAGACGCCATGGCGATCGCCTACATGCAAGTCAGCATCGCCGGGCATCGGGTCAGCGGCGCTGCCATTGACACCGATACGGTGAGCGCTTCGCTGAAGGCCTTGTTGTCCGTGATCAACCGCCATCTTCGCAACAGCCAGCAGGCGGCTTGAACATGGAAAGCAGTCAGATCCAGCACGACAGCTTGCGCCGACGGTTCTGGTATCGGGCGCCGGCGGCTACTGAACTTGCCATACTGGAATATCGGCTTTTGCCCACTGGGGGGGTGGATTTTTTCCACACCCTGGTACCGGTGGAACTGCGCGGAGAAGGGATTGCCGCGGAGTTGGCCGCCGCCGCGGTGGCCTGGGCAGAAGGCGAAGACATGCCGATTCAGGCGAGCTGCAGCTACGTTGGCGCCTGGTTGAAGCGCCACCGTCCGGAATGGTCTGCGAACGACTGAGGCGCGGTCACGACTGCGTCAACGCCGCTCAATGAACGCCAACATCCAGCGCGCGACCTGCTTGTGCGCGGTTGGCTGGTGCAAAGAGGCCAGTGCCACCTTGACCTCGGTGGCGCCGATTCGATCGGCGCGCCTCAGGACAAGGGCGCGCAGGTACTCGGGGGTGAACTCCGGATGGCCCTGCATGGCAAACACCGACTCATCGATCCAATAACCTGCGAGGGGGCAAAAGTTGTTGCCCAACCACGGTGTGGCATAGGGTGGCAACGCCAACACCTGGTCCTGGTGGCTGTACATGAGCGCCACCGATTCCGGAGGCTGACTGACCCAAGGCGGGTGCTGCAGCACCGCCGTGCGGGCGACACCAAGACCCCAACCGCGATCCGAACGGGCGGCATGGCCGCCCAGCGCCTCGGCGATCACCTGATGACCGAAGCACACGCCGATGAGCGGCACCTCGCTGCGGTGCGCCTGACGAATCCATGTGACCAACGCCTCGACCCATGGCCAAGGCTCGTACACACCCGCCTTGGATCCCGTGATCAGGTAGGCGTCACAGGCATTTAAGTGTTCTGGCAACTGGAGTTCGGTCGCTTGATAGTGCCTGTACTCGAGTCGCGCCCCGGCAGCATTCAGCAACCGGCGGAACATCCACCCGTACGAACGGTGCTCCCGCGCGAGCTCCGGCGGCAGCTCATCGGCCTCGATCAATCCAAGGCGTTTCGGCACCCGCATCGCCCTCCATTCATTTGATGTGATGACATCGATCAACACCCCGAGGCCCGGGCTCGGGCCGCCGCGGTGATACACTCACGGCTTTGATTCCTTGGACCCAGCGATGAAGATTGGCAAAGACTCGGTGGTGAGTTTCCACTACAGGCTGCATGATGGCGAGGGCAATCTGCTCGAATCATCAGAAGGCCGCGACCCAAGCCTGTACCTACACGGCCATGGTGCCATTTTGCCCGCACTGGAGAGCCGCCTCCTTGGGCTGGGTGCGGGTGAGCGGGTGCGGGTGGCCCTGGAGCCCCATCAGGCCTATGGCCCGCGGCGCGAAGATGGCATCAAACGCATTCCCTTGAAGCACCTGCAGGGCCAGCGCTCCTGGAAACCGGGCGCGGTGGCCCGGGTGCACACCGATCGAGGTTGGCGCAACGTGACCGTGCTCAAGGTGGGGCGGTACAACGCCGATGTCGACAGCAACCACCCTCTGGCCGGCAAAGCGCTGGAGTTTGATATCGAGGTCATTGAAGTGCGCCCCGCGACCCAGGATGAAGTGGCCCACGGCCACGTCCATGGACCTGGTGGCGTTCACCACTGACTGCATGCGTTCCCGCGCCACTGGGCAACTGCCCCGGCCCGAAGCGCCATGGCACCATGAAGCAAGGAGGACCGCGTGAACACAGAAGCACCCGCCCAACCGGGGACTCGGGTGGGCCTTTTCGTGACCTGTCTGGTTGACCTGTTTCGTCCAAGCGTTGGGTTCGCATCCCTCAAGCTGCTTGAAGCCGCCGGCTATCAGGTCGTGGTTCCTGCGGCCCAGACCTGCTGCGGCCAGCCGGCCTTCAATGCTGGCGACCGAACGGGGGCCCGGGCGATTGCGCGGCAGCTGATCGCGTCCTTTGAAGGATACGACTCGATTGTGTTGCCATCGGGTTCGTGCGCCAGCATGTGGAAGCAGTTTCCTGACCTGTTTTCGCAAGACCCCGATTGGCGACGCCGGGCCGGTGAATGCGCGGCCAAAACCCATGAGTTGAGCCAGTTTTTGCATGAGGTTGCCGGTCACCGAGCAGCGCCGACTCGGTCCTGTGTGGAAGGCCCTGTGACCTACCACGATGGCTGTGCCGGGTACCGTGAGCTCGGGATTGATGTGCAGCCGCGCGAACTGCTCGCCGCGGCGGGCGTTGAGGTGCTGGAAAACACCGCCAAGGAGCAGTGTTGCGGCTTTGGCGGCACCTTCTGCAACCGATTTGACCAGATTTCCAACCGCATGTTGGTGCGCAAAGTGGATGCGTTGCGCCAGACCGGCGCGTCGGTGGTGGTGGCTGGCGAAATGGGTTGTCTGCTGCACATGGCGGGCAAGTTTTCGCGCATGGGGGTGGAGGTCGCTTGTCGCCACTACGCCGAGTTGCTGGTCGAGGGCGACGGTGCGCACCGCGCTCCAGCGGTTGGCCACGCCAAGGGCCAAACCTAGGACGCAACCATGGAAAACCAGAGTCATCGTTTCGACATCCTGTCTGCCGAGGCGCTGCGCAACCACCATTTGAACAGCTCGCTGGAACGGCTGCGGGGTGGCCTGTCGTGGACACGCGCCGCAGCCTTGGAGCAGTTTCCGCAGTTTGATCAAGCCAAGGTGCGGGCAGTGGAAGTGAAAGACCATTGCCTGCGCCACTTGGACCACTATCTGGAACAATTGGAATCGGCGGTGACTGCGCAAGGAGGACAGGTGCACTGGGCCATTGATGCGGCCGCTGCTTCCCAAACGGTCGTGGATCTGTGTCGCAAACACAGTGCGCACAAGGTCATCAAGTCCAAGTCCATGGTGACCGAGGAGATTGCCCTGAACAGGCACCTGGAGGACGCTGGGTTTGAGGTCACCGAAACCGACCTGGGTGAGTACATCATTCAATTGCGTCAGGAACCGCCGAGCCACATTGTCGGCCCCGCCATCCATTTGACCGTCGACCAGGTTGCCCAAACCTTCGCTGAACACCACACCGATCACCCTTCGGCCCGCCGACCAGAGCGAGCAGCGGTCTCGGACCTGGTGACTGAAGCGCGGGAGGTTCTGCGTTCACGCTTTTTAGAGGCGGATGTGGGCATCACCGGTGCCAATTTTCTCGTCGCTGATTCGGGCACTGCGGTGGTGGTGACCAACGAAGGCAACGCCGACCTGTGCGCTGTGTTGCCGCGGGTGCAGATCGTTGTGGCTGGGATCGACAAGGTGGTCCCCAATGCCCGCGAGACCGCCAACCTGCTGCGGCTGTTGACCCGCTCGGCCACGGGCCAGCCTTGCGCGACCTACACCTCTTTCTTTTCCCCGGGAGGGCACGCGCAGAGCCCACCGGATCGTCCGTTTCATCTGGTTCTGGTTGACAATGGCCGCAGTCGGTTGGTCGGGTCGGAACAGCAGGACATTCTGCGCTGCATTCGTTGTGGCGCCTGCATGAACCACTGTCCGGTGTATGCGGAGATCGGCGGCCAGGCCTATGGGTCGGTCTACCCAGGACCCATGGGTGCGGTCTGGACCCCGGCACTGGTTGGCCTGGAGCGCAGCGCCGTGCTGCCTGCGGCGTCGACGTTTTGTGGCCGCTGCGAATCTGTGTGTCCTGTTGCCATCCCTTTACCGAGACTGATGCGCAACTGGCGGGCCGAGGCCCATGAGCGTGGCCTCGACCCACCGGCGACACGGTTGGGGCTCAGGCTGTGGCGCTGGTTCGCCGAGCGCCCCGGCGCCTACCGGGGCGTGACCCGGGCCGCCGCCCGCGGCTTGGCTTGGCTGGGTCGTCGTCACGGATACCTGCGCAGCTTGCCGATTGGGCGCGGCTGGCTGGCGTGGCGAGACCTTCCCTCACCCGAAGGACAAACTTTCATGGATTTGATGCGCGGCGATGAGCGGTTGCAATGAGCGAAAACAACCGAACCCAGATTCTGACCAGGTTGCGGGCACAGTGCACACCCTGGACGGATGCGCAAGATCTGGACCCGGATGGTGCTGTATTGGGGCCGGCGTTCGCAAACCACGCGGCTCGCCTTGAGGCCTTTGCCGCCGCCGTTGCACAGTCCGGTGCGCAGCTGGATCGAGCCGCCACAGCGGCCGAAGTGCGCGATGCCCTGCTTGGCACCGCAGCGGCTTCGGGGGCCGCTGAAGTGGTTGTGCCAGAACCGCAAGTCGCAGCCTTTCTGAATACCTGCGTGGGACCGGGCGCAGTCCTTGCTCAACGCGCAGTTCGCCCGGACGACACCCTGGCGGTGGTCTGGGCAGAGGCTGGTATAGCTGAAACCGGCACCCTGGTGGTTTCCGATCGCATTGAATGCCCCGCGCAAAGCAACTTTTTGCCCGCGCATTGGGTGGTTATCCTTCATGCGCTGGACTTGGTGGACCACTTCGAAGCGTATTGGGATTCGCGGGCTCGAACGGGGCAGACAGGGCCGCGCAGCCTGCACTGGATCACTGGCCCCTCGCGCACAGCGGATATCGGCATGCAGATGCAGGTGGGTGCCCATGGCCCGATTGGCGTCCATGTCCTGTTGTTGACCGGCGAGCTCGGGATTCATGACCTGGAAGCCTGAACCGGAACGCCGTGGCGTCGCGGACCCGGTCGCAGGGCTGCGCCGTCATGTCCAGCAGATGATCCCAGGGGCTGCTTTGCGATGGAGTCGACCGCCATTGGCTCCAGAGCTCGAATTGCTGCTGCTGGATGAGCGGGTTCCGTTCGCGCTCACTCCAGGCCCTGAACTGAATGAACTCATGTCTGACCCGCCGTACTGGGCGCTCTGCTGGGCGAGCGGGCATGCCTTGGCCGAGTATGTGCTGTCGCACCCGGAGGAGGTGGCAGGTAAGCGTGTGCTGGACTTTGGTGCCGGGTCCGGGGTGGTTGCCATCGCTGCGGCGCTGGCTGGTGCCGACCAGGTCTTTGCCTGTGACCTCGACCCGATGGCTCTGAAAGCGATCGCAGCCAACGCCCACCACAATGGTGTGGTGGTGACGCCAGTGGACGGGATTCATGAGTTGGCGGGCTCGGTTGACCTTTTGCTTGCCGCAGACGTGTTGTATGACGCCAGCAACCACCCCGTGCTGGAGGAACTCCGGGGTGGGTTTCCTCAAATGCTGCTTGCCGATTCCAGGTATCCCCAATCGGCTGTGGTTGGTTTTGACCTCCTTGGAGAGCGGCAGGTCGAGCTTTGTCCGGCGCTGGACGTGCACGCCGATTTTGGCCACGTGCGCCTGTTTCGCTCCACCGCCAAGGCGCAGTGAGCCTGGACCATGATTGCCCCGGTGGATCGATTGGGGCACTCTATTCCCATGCAGCTTCAACGCGACAACGCGGCATTCAAACGCATTGATGAGGAGTGATCCATGTCAAACGAAGGCTACCATGAGCCAGTAAATGAACTCAGCGGGGAGACCCGCGATTACCACCGTGCCATTGTGTCACTGATGGAAGAACTCGAGGCGGTCGATTGGTACAACCAGCGCATCGATGCCTGTCAAGACCCGGCCCTAAAGGAGATTCTGGCGCACAACCGCGATGAAGAGAAGGAGCACGCGGCAATGACGCTCGAATGGATTCGCCGCCGCGACCCGGTGTTCGATGAACACCTGCGCGAATTTTTGTTTACCGACAAACCCATTACCCACAACCACGGCTGAGACCTCGCCTAACGCGGCGCGTCATAGCGTGCCCCGCGCTCCTTGCTTAACACCCACTGATGCAACTGGATGTGCCTGGCTAGAAAGGCGCCTGCGCAGCTGAGCAAGTAGTACCTCCACATGCGCTTGAAGCGCTCGTCGTATCGGCTTGGGAGGCAGCCTTTTGTGCGTTCGAAATTGTGGTTCCAGGCCAGTAGGGTTCGGTGATAATCCGGCCCCAGGTTTTGCATGTCTTCCGGAATCAGCCGGCCCTCGCTGGCCTTGCCGAACTGCTGGATGGAGGGCAGCATGCCATTGGGGAAGATGTACTTTTCGAGCCATGGGTCGCCTCGGAAGCCGGTTCGGTTGCCAAATATGCTGTGCAACAGCACCAGGCCATCGGCTTTGAGGTTGCGCACGATCGCGTCGAAAAAAGCAGCGTAGTTTTTATAGCCCACGTGCTCAAACATGCCGATGGAGACAATGCGGTCAAATGGCTCATTGACGTCGCGGTAGTCCTGCAGTCGAAACTCGGTGTTGCCGCTGGTTCCGCTGGCGGCTCGGGCGTACTCGCACTGACGGGCCGAGATGGTGATCCCCACGACCTCAACGCCGTGGTGGGTCGCGAGGTGGCGCGCCATTCCGCCCCAGCCGCAGCCAATGTCCAGCACCCTTTGGCCGGGCCTTAGATCCAATTTGGCTGCGATCAGCGCCATTTTGTGTTGTTGGGCCTGCTCGAGGTCGTTGGCCTCTTTCCAGTACCCGCAACTGTAGTTCATCGCGGAATCCAGCATGGCGGCGTACAGGTCTTCCCCGATGTCATAGTGCTTTTCGCCGACCTCTGCGGCACGCTGCACCGATTGAAAGTTGATCAGGCGGTGCAGCAGCACCTCGATGCCAAGCCGAAGGGTCGAGCCAAGTTTGCGGTGGACCTGCGCCCGCAAAACTCGTTCGATCAGCAGATCGATCCGCTCACACTCCCAATAGTGCTCCATGTAGGTCTCGCCGAGCCCTTGGCTCGGATTCCGGAGAACGGCCTCATAAAACCGTGGGTTGCCGATCCAGGGGTCCCAAGGATTGGGGCCATTGGGCTGGATCCCTGCACGCTCTGCGAGGCCACGAATGGTGTGCTCGGCGCTGCGGCGCAGCGGCAGGCCGACGTGGAATCGAGAATGGCGTTCTCTGGGTGCGGCGGTCATGGCAGTCACCTCTCACCACAGCCAGCGACGCTCAGGTCAGCAATTGAGGAGGCAGTTCACCGCGTGCAGGGTGGGCCCGATGTCGCAGTGAAAAACCAGGCGTGCGGCTGCATCCATTGGGGTTGCATCCCGATTGACGATGACCAATGGGACTTCATGCTGAGCCGCGAGTTCCGGAAATCCGGCGGCTGGGTAAACACTCAGAGACGACCCGGCGACGACAAACAAATCTGCCTGAAGGGTCAAGGCATGGGCCTTGGCCAGGGCCCGGTCGGGCAAGGGCTGCCCAAAGGAAATGACACTGGACTTGATGATTCCCCCACAGTGTTTGCATGGGGGGACTGTCTCAGTGTGGCGAAACTCCGCTTCTACCCGGGCACTGTCTTGCTGAGCGAGGCAGTCGAGGCACCGGATCTCATGGTGGTTGCCGTGCAGTTCCACCACGCTCGATGGGTCGACGCCTGCGGCTTGGTGCAGCCCGTCGATGTTCTGAGTAATGACCCCGCTGAGTTTTCCCCGCTGGTTCCATGACTGAACCGCCAGGTGCCCCGCATTGGGTTGTGCGGTTTTGAGCACCGCGTTGAGCGCGATGCGAAGCTCCCAGGCTTGCTGGCGCTTTGAATCGTCGTTCAGATAGTCCTGAAAGCTGACCGGCCGATGATGGGACCAGATCCCGCCTGGACTGCGAAAATCCGGAATGCCCGACTCGGTGCTGATACCGGCGCCAGTGAACACCACGATTCGGTCGCATGCATCGACAAGGGCGGCAAATTCATCCAGCGGGCCGTCCACACAGGCTGCCTGACGTGCTCCAAGCTGCCCAACTGATGGTGGTTGTGAATCCGTCATACCGACGCCCAGCTTGCGCGCAACCGCTCGGCGGTGACTTCTGGGTAGACCATGGCCACCCGCTCTTCGATCAAGAACTGCAGGTAAGATGCGTCCGCGGCGCTGGTCGCCGGGTTTACAAATACCCGGGGCACAATCCGGGCGTAGAGCCAGTGGTGGTCCACATCCTCTGGAGCTGTGGCTGGAAAGAAACCCAGGTTGAAGCTCCAGACCCCGTAGTCGGAAAACGACCGCAACACCCGTTGCAAACCATGAGCGAATTGACCAATGGCACCGTCGTCCAGCTCGGTAAAAGTTGCGCGACCGGGGAAAACGGCGATGCAGTCTCCGACCATTCCGGTGGGGGAAAAGGGCACCAGCCATTGGATCCCTCCGAGTTCGCCGATCCAGCGCTCCCCCGCACCGGCCTCATGCGCGACCAGGTCGCTCAAGTATGCCCGCCCGTGCGACGCGCGGTACTCGATTTCAGCAGCGAGTTCGCGGCGCAATGCATTGCCTGGATTGCGCGTATGCAGCACCTGCATGTGTGGGTGCACCAATGAGCTTCCGGATGGTGGCATGTAGTTCCACATGACCATGCTGAATGCTGGGTCCACACCCAGCGGCCGCTTCTTCTCCATGGCTTCCAGAAAGGCACGTGCAACCTTCAACCCATTGGGCACGGCCGAGTCGGTGAGCGCAGCCATGGGTACATGGTGTTGGTCGCTGATGGCCACAACGGCGCTGATGTCGTCGTACGGAAACAGGTTGGGAAACAAGCGCGCGGTGCCGCAGGTCAGCACGCCCCCAGAGAGAAACTCGGGCGGGTATTTGGGTGTCGCCTGCTCGATCACGCCGGGACAGAAAGGACAGAAGCCTTTTGATGTCTCGACCAAGCCCGCAAGCTCCGGTTGCGGCACGCGATCTCGAGCGAAGTGGCAAATGCGGGAGGTGGCTCCGGTGAGTGGGTCTGCGCGAAACTCGGTGGTGACCGTTTCCGGGGCATAGCCCTGTCTGGGGTCAAGAAAGGTTGAAGTGCGCTGCTCTCGTTTGAAGTCCAGGGTGGTCATCGCACGGTCTCCGAGGGTTTTTCGCCATGGTGCGAACCGCAGCTCGCCCTGTCAATTCGCACTTTCGGGGCCCGCAAGGAACCCTGGATCGGTTGCGTTTTGTAGGGGCGGGTCTTACCCTCGTGCGCGAATCCAATCCATTCCTTGGTGAGGGGCAGGTTGCAGTATGCGCTACAAAAATACCCGAGAAATTCTTGAACATGTCCAGGCCGTTCACCGAGGGTTGGAACAGAAGTATTTGGGCCTTGGTGCCCAGGCCGGTGAGGAGCGGGTGCGGCTGTTGCTGGAGTACCTCGGGCGCCACGAGTCCCACATCCGCGAGGCACTGGAGCAATACGAAGCGGATGCCAGTGATGAGATCTTGGACACCTGGTTTCCCCATGCATTTGACGTGAGCATCGAGCCTGACTTGAACCGGCTGGTCGGCGACGAAGCCAACGATTTCGATGCCCTGTTGCGCCATGCGGTTGAGTTCGATGACCGGATCGTCGAGTTGTATCGGGTACTGGCGAATGAGGCCCACACAGAGCGCTTGCGGGAGGTGTTTGCCGCGTTGCTGCGCATGGAGGAGCGTGGCCGCAACACCATGGTGCGCGATGCCTTGATGTTCCGCGAGGATTGACGTCAATGAACAAGTCCCGTGAAGTGGAGAATGGGTCCAGCATTCGGCGCGAATGGCTGGCGGCGACTGCATTGATCGATTCGGATCACCCCCGGGTGGTTGCCTTTGCACAAGAGGTCACCGAAGGGCTTGTCGGAGACCGCGCGCGCGGCGTTGCTCTGTACCATGCAGTGCGGGACCGAATTCGCTACAACCCCTACATCGCGGACATGTCACCGGAGGGCATGAAAGCAAGCCGTGTATTGGTCGACGGGGAGTCGTTCTGCGTGCCGAAAGCCATTTTGTTGGCCGCGGCTGCCCGCGCGCTTGGCATACCGAGCCGGCTCGCCTTCGCCGATGTGCGCAACCACTTGACGTCCGACAAGCTCAAACGGTCCATGCGGGGCAGTGACCTGTTCGTATTTCACGGTCAGACCCTGCTTCTGCTCGATGGGCATTGGAGCAAGTCCACTCCGGCCTTCAATCTGAGCTTGTGCGAGAAAGCGGGCATTTTGCCTTTGGAGTACGACGGGCTCAGCGACTCGATTTTTCACCCCTTCGACAGGGCTGGGAATCGGCACATGGAGTACGTCAATGACCGGGGCACATTCGACGACATGCCTTATGATGAATTCATGGGCGCGATGCGGCAGCATTACGGCATGCAAACTTCAAGTGGACAACCGCCCGGCGGTGCCGCGGATTTCGAACAGGATGCATACGCCGGCGATTGAAGCCATGCGAGCGTGGGTGTGCGCCCCGCAGAATCCGACCATTCCCTCAACTTGCAAGGTACAGATCGTCCATGAGCGAGACGGAGCGCGAGCGCCCCAAACACTTCATTCAACACATCATTGACCACGACATTGCAACTGGAACGTGCGTCGATGGCGTGGTCACGCGGTTTCCGCCCGAACCCAACGGATTTCTCCACATCGGCCACGCCAAGTCCATCTGTTTGAATTTTGGCATCGCGGAGTTGTATCCAGGCGGGGTGTGTCACTTGCGATTCGATGACACCAACCCGGCGAAGGAAGAGGCGGTCTACGTCGATGCCATTGAGCGGGACGTCGCCTGGCTTGGGTACCAGTGGCACGGGCCGGTCCGGTATGCGTCAGCATACTTCCCACAGTTGTACGCGCTTGCCGAGCAGCTCATCGAGCAGGGCTGTGCCTATGTTGACGAATCGACTGCAGAGCAAATTCGCGCACATCGGGGGACCCTGACTGAGCCTGGAACAGACAGTCCGTACCGCGACCGGCCCGTCGCTGAGAGCTTGGAGCGGTTTCGTCAGATGCGGGACGGGGCTTTCGAGGATGGTCAGATGGTGCTGCGTGCCAAAATTGACATGGCGTCACCCAACCTCAATTTGCGCGACCCGGTCATGTACCGCATCCGACGAGCGAAGCACCACCAGACCGGTGAGCAGTGGTGCATCTATCCCATGTATGACTATGCGCACTGTGTGTCCGATGCGATCGAGGGCATCACCCACTCCCTGTGCACCCTCGAGTTCGAAGACCACCGGCCGTTGTACGACTGGTACCTTGATCACTTGGATGTGCGTTGTCACCCGCAGCAGATCGAGTTTGCGCGCCTGGAGCTGCAGTACACGGTGACCAGCAAGCGGCGTCTCCAGCAACTCGTTGACGAGGGCCTCGTGCAGGGTTGGGATGACCCCCGCATGCCGACGCTGGCCGGGTTGCGTCGGCGTGGCTACACCCCTTCTGCCATTCGCTTGTTCTGTGACCGCATCGGCGTGAGCAAGGCCAACAACAGCGTGGAAATGGAGCTGCTAGAAAGCAGTGTGCGCGATGACCTTGACCCTCGCGCACCGCGGCGCATGGCCGTGCTTGACCCGTTGAAAGTCGTACTCACCAATTTTCCGGAGGGTCAGGTCGAACCCCTGTCCGCTCCGAATCATCCACAACACGAGGCGCTGGGATCGCGAACTGTGCCGCTCACGCGAGAGCTGTACATCGAGCGGGATGATTTTCGCGAGAGTGCCAACAAGAAGTTCAAACGGTTGGTCGCGGGGGGCGAGGTTCGGCTGCGGTACGGCCATGTGATCCGTTGCAACGAGGTGGTGAAAGATCCGGCGTCTGGCAAAGTCACGGAGCTGCGTTGCACCTATGATCCCAACACTTTGGGGCGCGCGCCGGAAGGCAGAAACGTCAAGGGGGTGATTCACTGGGTTTCCGCAGCGGCTGGACTGCGCGCGGAGTTTCGGCTGTACGACCGCCTGTTCACGGTGGCGAACCCGGCGGCAGAAGCCGATTTTCGTGCCGCCTTGAATCCGGATTCGTTGCGTATTTGCCACGGCTTCGTTGAGCCTGAGCTGGGCAAAGCCGGCGCTCGCGACAGCTACCAGTTTGAGCGCACGGGTTACTTTTGCCTTGATGCAGACTCAGTTTCTGCCGGGTTGGTGTTCAACCGCACCGTCGGGCTGCGCGACTCCTGGGTCAAGGTCGAGCGCAAACTGGAGGCCGCAGGGTAGAGCACCTCGGGGACGCCGTACTCCGGTCCAGCGTGCTGAGGGGTTACCGGCCTTTGAACTTGGGAGTTCGGCGCTCCAAAAATGCCCGTGCACCTTCTTGGAGGTCTTCCGATTCCTTGGCAGCGCGCATGCCTTGTTCTGCCGCATCCCAATCCAGGTTGCTGCGGGCGATCTGATTCAGGCAACGCTTCATTCCGCGCACAGCGATTGGAGCGTGGTCGGCCAATTGCTGGGCCAGCTGTGCGGTCTGTGCGGCGAGCTGATCGCGGGGGCAGATGTAGTCGAGGTACCCCAGTTCATAGAGGCAGCTTGCTTCGAAGGTGTCTGCCAGCAGTAGCATGCGCTTGGCCGTGTTGAGCCCGAGTCGCTCAACGGCACGCCGCATCCCGTTGATGTAGTAGTGGACACCGAGCCGTGCGGCGGGGATGCGCAACTGGAAGTCGTCGACACCAATTCGGAAGTCGCAAGCGAGCGTCAGGTCGACACCACCTCCGTAGACTCCGCCATTGATTGCGCAGACAGTCGGGATTGGCAGGGCCTCAAGCTGGTCGATCACCGCTTCGAGGTCAGCTTCGCGTCCCGGTTGCGACGGAATATCACCGATGTCGAAACCCGCGCAAAAGGTTCGATCTCCGCGAGCCGTCAGAATCAGCACCCGGGTGCTTTTGCGTTTTTCGATCCGTGAGAGCAATTTGCCCAACTGAGTCACTTCCGCAGCGGGGATTCGGTTGTGTAGCTCCGGTCGGTTGAGGCAGAGGGTCGCAATCGGCCCGTCGAAATCGATCTGAAACAAGTCACTCATACGCAGCCGTTGTACGTCAGTCGCCGACGGGCGTGCGCAAGGTGACGAATTCCTCTGCCGCGGTGGGGTGGATGCCCAGGGTGGCGTCGAACTGTGCCTTGGTAAGTCCGGCATTGACCGCGACGGCAAGCCCCTGAATGATCTCAGCTCCGTGCTCGCCCACCATGTGGGCACCGAGAACCCGGTCGGTCGTGCCGTCGACCACCAGTTTCACCAATGCCTGTTCCGACCGCCTGCTCAAGGTCATTTTGAGTGGCGTAAACTGGCTGCGAAACACCCGCACATCCGGGTACTGCGTGCGCGCTTCCGCCTCGGTCAACCCGACGGTCGCCAGGGGTGGGCGTGAAAAGACGGCAGTGGGGATCTGCTGCAGATCCGTCCGCGTTGGTTGCTTCAAGCCAATGGTTCGTGCCACCGCCATGCCTTGTGCCAGCGCGACTGGCGTCAGTTGGTGGCCGCCGGTGACATCACCTATGGCATAAATGCCTGCAACATTGGTGCGGTGGTATGCGTCGACTTCAATGGCTCCATTGGCGTTCACTGCGACGCCCGCATGCTCAAGCCCGAGCCCCAATGTGGCTGGCTGGCGCCCGGTCGCAAACATCACTGCGTCCACCGGCAGGGTGGTGTCACCCGTAAGGTGCAGCACCCGTTGGCCTGCGTCTGCGAGGCTAATTTCGCGAATGTCTGTCTCGAAGTGGCAGTGAACGCCGCTTTTCTGTAGGTCTTCGGCCAGGCACCGGCGCAGGTCCTCATCGAATCCGCGCAGCGGAAGGTCGCGCCGGTAAATCAGGTGGGTATCGACCCCCAGGCCCGCGAAGATTCCGACAAACTCCATGGCGATGTAGCCGCCGCCCACGACTGCGATTGATTGGGGGAGCTCTGGGAGGCTGAACACATCGTCGGACACGAGCGCGTGCTCGATACCAGGTGTGGGGGGGCGGTATGGAACTCCGCCGGTCGCCACCAGGATGTCCTGCGCGCGGTGGTGCTGTTGTCCAACCCGGACTTCATTGGCGCCTGTGAAGGTGGCGTCGCCCCAAAGGCGCTCGACACCCGCTTCGGCCAGCAAGCGCTCATAGATTCCACTGAGGCGGGCGATTTCTTGGTCCTTGTTGTGCCGCAGGGTGGTCCAATTGAGTGTTGGAGGTGCCGAGAGCTCCCAGCCATAACCCTGGGCGTCCAGGAAGGCATCGCCGAACTCGGCGCCGTACACGAACAGTTTCTTCGGAACACAGCCGATGTTGACGCAGGTCCCACCCCAGAACTGGCGTTCCACGATGGCCACCCGGGCCCCATAGCCGGCCGCCATGCGCGCGGCACGCACGCCACCGGAACCGCCGCCAATCACGATGAGGTCGTATGAATTGTTGTTGGACGCCACGCGCACTCCTTTTCGGGACGGCGTAAGGATAGGCGAGCCGAACGGCAGAGGGAAGCCGGGGGTGGTTCAGTCGTCGTACAGCTGGCGCTTTTTCCAATGGGCGTCGGTGCTGCCGCTGACGGTGGGGCTGGTGAGTGGCTGCTGCGCCGCAATTCGTGCACGCAGCTCCCGAATTTCCTGCTGCACCCGCTGCACATTCGAGCTCGACCGAAAGGGGTGGGCCGCAGGCAAGCGATGCAGAGCGTCTTCCTCGGCGCGCAGGTGATGCAGTGCGCCGCTCAAGTCATTGGCCGACTTGCGTTGTGCAGCTTCACTCTGGTGGGCTTGGTAACTGGTCTCGTGTCCGAGCTGTTCGAGCGAGGCATATAGTTGCGGCCAGTCGTGGTGCTGGCAAGAGGGCTGTTGCGACCAGTGGTCCAGCTGCTCAGCGAGCTTGCGCAGTGATCGGCGAACCGCCCCAAGTTCGCTTGGCTGCAGTTGGGGGTTGCGGGAGGGAGTGGTGTCCGATTCCAGGGGCCCTTGTGCCGCGAGCTTCTCTTCCAGGGCCCAAAGTTCGTGCTCAAACTCGGCACGGGAGGCCGACTCTTTGACCAATTCCACCAATGTTCGTGCCACCGAGGCCTGACGCTCGAGCAGGAGAGCCAACAACCGGCGAGGCAGGTACTGCTCGGGGAAGCTGTTGATCAGCCGGGAGAGAAACTTCCGGCGGGCCTGGAGCCGTGCAACCCGTTCTCGCTGCTTCGCGTTCATGCGCTCTGCATCGCGCGACACCCAGTAGACGAGTGCTGCGATCAAAGCGGCGGTGGCGGCTACGGCGGCCAAGGTCATCGAGTTCATCGGCGAGCGGCCCGGGAGGGGGTATTCGCGATTGCGGCCAAATGGCTTTTCGCTCTCAGGGTTGTCCTACGAGTGTAGTTCAGGGGTACGGGAGCGGGGAATGCCGGTTGACGGCACAGTGACAGGCCCATACAATGCGCTCCGCTTCGGCACTGAGGACCGCTTGAGGCCCATCAACAGGATGGGATTGACTGGTCCCCTTCGTCTAGTGGCCTAGGACACCGCCCTTTCACGGCGGTAACAGGGGTTCGAGTCCCCTAGGGGACGCCATTTCCTGTCGCTTTGCCTTGGTGCGAAGAAGCTTTTATGATTCGTATGCCGACATCGGCATTCCAATACATGCGGGAATAGCTCAGTTGGTAGAGCACAACCTTGCCAAGGTTGGGGTCGCGAGTTCGAGTCTCGTTTCCCGCTCCAGTTTTTTGCAACCTCTTCATTATTGCTCAGCGCGGTTGCGCCAGAGTACCACGCTTTGGTGTCCGGTTCGGCGCCTGGAATTCGCAGCCACCGCAGTCACCATTTACGCTGCAACGGGCACGCATCGGCAGCGCCGGGGCGTGCCCGTTGTGTTTGGATCTAAATTTTAAACTCTTCGAGATTTCGGCCCTGTTGCTCGAACGCGCGCAGCCATTTGGGCTTCGCGCCAATTCCTGACCAGGTTTTTTCTGGATCTTCGGGGTGGCGGTATTTGGGCGGCAACTTGCGTCGCGCCCGCTTCGCTTTTTCGCTTGCGGATATTTCTACGGAGAGTCCCGCAGATTCTGCGAGTTCTCGAATCTTTTGCGCAGCATCCTTTTTGCGCTGTTCTTGGTGGGATGCAATGAGGGATTCGGCCTTTTGAATGAGTTTCTTGAGGTCTTCTTCAGAAAGATTGGAAATGTCTGGGAGCATTACATCAGCCTCGAATGGTGGGATGATTGCGAGTTGTTTGGCCACGTGCCCGGCACGCTACCAAGAAGTATAACGGAATTATCGCTTACGCAGAAATAGCGAAAGCGTCGCAAGCAAACTGGTTTTTGATACGGTGGTTTGATTCAAGGAGCAATGATGAGTTCCGCGCTCAGTATCCGAAATTTGCGCAAAGTATACTCCGGTGGGTTCGAAGCGTTGAAAGGAATCGACCTGGAAGTGGAGCAGGGCCAGTTCCTGGCTTTGCTGGGACCGAACGGAGCGGGGAAGAGCACGACGATTGGCATCATTTCCGGGTTGGTCAACAAGTCCAGTGGATCCATTGCAGTGTTCGGTCGGGACATTGATCGAGACTTTTCCGGTGCCAAGCGGGAAATCGGTGTGGTGCCACAGGAGTTCAATTTCAATCAGTTTGAGCGGGTTGCAGACATTGTTGCAACCCAGGCGGGCATGTACGGGTTGCCGCGCAAATTGGCGACGCAGCGTACCGAAACCTATTTGCACCGGCTGGGCCTGTGGGACAAGCGCAACGAGCGGTCCAGATTTCTGTCGGGGGGCATGAAACGGCGCCTGATGATTGCGCGGGCACTGGTGCACGAGCCACGCCTGCTCATCCTCGACGAACCCACAGCGGGCGTCGATATTGAACTGCGCCGGTCCATGTGGTCGTTTCTCCGGCAATTGAACGCGGAAGGGACGACCATTATCTTGACCACCCACTACCTGGAAGAGGCCGAGAGCCTGTGCCGGCAGATCGCCATCATTGATGGTGGCGAAATCGTGGTGAATACAGAAACCAAAACGCTGTTGCAGCGAATGAACACCGAGACGTTCATCCTTGATATCGATGAGCCCTGTGAGGCGGCTCCAGCTGCAGATGGCTATGCGGTGCGAAAGATCGATTCAACCACACTTGAAGTGGACGTGGTCAAGGATCAAGGCCTCAACCAGCTCTTCAGTCAGCTAATGACCCAGGGAATTCAGGTGATCAGCATGCGCAATAAAGCCAATCGCCTTGAGGAACTGTTTGTGAGCTTGATTGAAGGCAACGGAGCCACCACGGCAGAGCCATAACCGCGGCGCTGCCAGTGACGACGAGTAATAAACGATGAAAGCATTCGAACAATGGGTCGCCTTCCAAACCATTTTTCAACGGGAGGTGCGCAGGTATACGCGCATTTGGCTGCAAACCTTGGTGCCGCCAATGATCACCACCGGGCTGTACTTTGTCATATTCGGGAACCTCATTGGTCAGCGAATCGGTCCGATGGACGGGTTTGCGTACATGGAGTTCATTGTTCCAGGGTTGATCATGATGGCGGTGATCACCAACTCCTATTCCAACGTGGTGTCGTCCTTCTACAACACGAAGTTTCAGCGGTGCATTGAGGAAATGTTGGTTTCACCAATGCCAAACTATGTGATCCTACTGGGCTACGTGCTTGGGGGCGTGAGCCGCGGTCTGGCGGTGGGTGCCTTGGTTACAGGCCTGGCAATCCTGTTTATGGACCTGCACATCCATAACCTTTGGATCACAGGGCTGGTGATTTCAATGACCGCGGTGCTGTTTTCGTTGGGTGGCTTCGTAAACGCCGTTTTCGCCAATAGCTTTGACGACATTTCGATCATTCCGACGTTCGTGTTGACGCCGCTGACCTATCTCGGAGGGGTGTTTTACTCGATTCAAATGCTGCCCGACGCGTGGCAGTGGGTCTCCAAGGCGAACCCGATTTTGTACATGGTCAATGCGTTTCGGTATGGGTTCTTGGGCACCTCGGACATTCCCGTGGGGGCATCGTTGGTACTCATCGCGGTGTTCAGCGCAGGGTTGTTCGCCTATTGCATGTACCTGCTCAATCGCGGGGTTGGTATTCGCACCTGAACGGGCGCTGAGCGGTTTAGGCGGGCCCGAACCAAACCGCTTTGGCGAGTCCCACGACTTGTCCGGCAGCGTTGAAAACCGCGGTCCCTGCGTGCAATTTGCGGCCCTCGGCACCGATTTTCCAACCCACCACGACAGCCGGCTCGTTCGCGCGCAACTGGCCGGTGACCTCGCCAGTGATGCGACCCAGGAACCCAGGCTGGTGCGTGGCCATAAAGGCGAAAGCGCCCGGGCAGTCGAGCGCCGACCAGATGTAGACGGGGTCCACACAACCGGAGCTGTTTGCCAGGTTGTCAGCCGGAGTCCAACAGGCCGCGACTGTGCCAGCATCATCGACTGGGCCGGCGTAAATGTTGAGGCCCTCGTTGTCGTCCCGCTCGGTACCACAGACGAAGCAAATGGGGTGCACGTTGCGGGTTAGGGCCGGAGACATGCTTGCTGCTGCACGGGCGGCTTCGGCTCCCGGATTGTGCGGGGGCTGCAAATCGAGTGCGGCGGGTTTGGCGCTTGCCAGCGTTTGCCCGTCCCGCACCGCGTTGACCACCCCGTCGGCCTCGTGTTCCAGTCTGAGTGGGGTGTCCAGGGGGGTCGGCCTCAGCAGGGTGATCTGCGCAGGCCCGCGCACCTCCCTCGCCAACAGGCCCGCGACGTATCCACCGTTGCCGATTCCCGGCGGTCCGGCATATTTTTTCTCGACGATCAAGGTGTCAGCCATGGTGCACCGCCATTGGTTTGAGCCGATGTGGTTGCTCCCATTGCGGGCTTGGTCCGCGGCAGGAGTCGATTATAGTGGGCCGAAGTGTACCCAATTTGGCGCGCGCTTGGGGGCGCGTCGGATGCTTGTGAAGGGGCAAAGCAATGGCGTTTCAATTCGATCGGCTGGTGGTCGGAATTTCGTCCAGGGCGCTGTTTGACCTGGATGCCAGTCACCAAGTGTATGAGCAGGAGGGATTGGGCGCCTACGCCAGGTACCAAATCGAGCACGAGAACGACCCGCTGGGCCCGGGGCCTTCGTTCCACTTCGTGCGCAAGCTCCTGAACCTGAACAACCTGGTTCCGGGCGGCCCCTTGGTCGAAGTCATCCTCCTGTCGCGCAACAGTGCAGACACCGGATTGCGGGTGTTCAATTCGATCCAGCACCACAATCTGGAAATCAGCCGCGCAGCGTTTTGCGGCGGAGAGGCGCCTTACCGTTACATGGGCCCTTTCGGTTGCCAGTTGTTTTTATCAGCGGAGTCCTCCGACGTCGGTCAGGCGCTGGAGGCCGGTGTGGCTGCAGCCACGATTTTGCCTTGGGCCGGGGACCAAACGGGAGACGAGAGTTTGCGGTTCGCATTCGACGGCGATGCCGTGCTGTTTTCGGACGAAGCGGAGCAGGTGTTCCAGGCACAGGGCCTGGACGCGTTCGCCTCCAGCGAACGCCTTGCGGCCAACGAGCCGCTTTCAGGAGGGCCGTTCAAGCCGTTCCTGGCTGCGCTTCACAAATTGCAGTCTCGACTGCCCCAGGATACCCCACAGATGCTGCGCACTGCGCTGGTGACGGCACGCTCCGCTCCAGCGCACGAGCGGGTGATTCGCACCCTGCGTGCCTGGGACATCCGGGTGGATGAAAGCCTGTTTCTCGGGGGGCGTGACAAGGCGTTGTTCCTGCAGGCCTACGGTGCGGACATTTTCTTTGATGACCAGCGGGGGCACTGCCAGTCTGCCAGCGAGCACGTTGCGACGGGCCACGTTCCCCATGGCGTAACCAACCGGTGACGGTGTCCACCGCCGGGGCGCGGGTTAGGGGCGGGCGCCGGACGCTAGAAAAACGCAAAGCGCACGCCCAGAATCAAGAGCATGCTCGCCAAGATGGGCTGCAGGACCTGTTCAGGCAACTGGGAGCCAAGCCGAGTACCTGCGTAGATGGCTGGGATCGAGCCGACGAGCAGGCTCGCGAGCAGGAGCACATCCACGTGGCCAAGGAAGAAGTGTCCTGCCCCTGCGATCAATGTGAGTGGCACAGCGTGTGCAAGGTCGGTCCCCACGATGCGGGCTGCGGCCAGTGCCGGAAAAAGCACCATTAGCAACGCGGTTCCGAATGCTCCGGCGCCCACGGACGAAAGGGTCACCAGCACACCAAGCGCCAGACCACACAGCGCTGTAAAGGCGTAGCGGTGCTGTCGAGGGGGGCGGGGCGATTTCGCTTCCGGCTGGGCCCAACGTTGCAGTCGTCCCTTGAACAGCAGCACCAATGCCGTGGCGATGAGCATTGCGCCAAGGGCGCCGGTGAGCAGGTGTTGGTAGTCGTGCGCGTCGTCGAAGTACCGGTGCAGTACGTACACCGTAACGATCGAGGCCGGCAAGCTGCCAGCAGCCATGGCACCGACAATGCGCCAGTCGATGTTGCGACGGCGGGCGTGCATGGTGACACCACTGGCTTTGGTCAGCGCTGCATATACGAGGTCCGTGCCGATCGCCGTGTGGTAGGGAAAGCCGAACAGGATCAGCAGCGGCGTCATCAGCGAACCGCCACCGACGCCGGTGAGACCAATGGTGAAGCCGACAGCGGCACCCGCGATGACGTACAGAAAAAAATCCACAGCGCGGGTCCTTGTTCCCGGGGTTGGCCAACGATCGCGGCCAGAGACTGTGGATCATAGCCAGGACCCTATATTCTTAAAAGTAATTTTTAATTATATTTTTAATATTTCTAGATATATGATGCCGAAAGCTATTTTGGCTGGTAGGCGAGAGACCACGGGATGCACCGATGAAACTGCAACAACTCAGGTACATTTGGGAAGTCGCCCGGCACAACCTGAATGTGTCACAAACCGCGCAAAGCCTGTACACCTCACAACCGGGAATCAGCAAGCAGATTCGGTTGCTTGAGGATGAGCTTGGGATCGAGATTTTCACCCGCAGCGGGAAACACCTGACCCGCATCACTCCAGCAGGAGAGGCTGTGCTTGCGCTTGCTGGGGAGGTGTTGCAGAGGGTCGAGTCCATCAAAAAGACCGCTCAGGAACACCGCGATCCCTCGAAAGGAACCCTGGCAATTGGGACGACGCACACCCAGGCGCGGTATGTGCTACCTGCGGTCATCGAGGCATTCATGCAGCGCTATCCGAATGTCGCACTGCACATGCACCAGGGAACCCCGATGCAGATCGCCGAGATGGCGGTGGCGGGCAGTGTCGATTTCGCGATCGCCACGGAGGCGCTTGAGTTGTTCAGCGACCTGGTCATGATGCCGTGCTATCGGTGGAACCGTGCGTTGGTGGTGAAGCGTGACCACCCCCTTGCGCGATTGGAGTCACTCACCCTTGAGCAGGTCGCCCAGTACCCCATTGTGACCTACGTGTTCGGCTTCACGGGGCGGTCCCAGTTGGACGAGGCGTTTGCCGCTTCCGGGCTGACGCCCAAGGTTGTGTTCACAGCTGCGGATGCCGATGTCATCAAGACCTATGTTCGTTTGGGCCTTGGCGTGGGCATCATCGCGTCGATGGCCTACGACCCGAATCAGGACGCGGACTTGGTGGCCTTGGATGCGTCGAACCTCTTTGCTTGGAGCACCACCCGCATCGGATACCGGCGGGGCACCTTTATGCGGGAGTACATGCTGGATTTTTTACAGCTCTTTGCCCCTCACCTCACCCGCGAGCGTGTGATTGAGGCCGAAGCCGCTCAAAAGAACGGCTCGGTTGATTTGGCGTTCGCTGATCTGGACTTGCCCACCCGATAACGGTGAGCGGTCGGCAGCTGAGTTCGCCTCAGCTGTTCGCGGCCTTGGGGAGATTGACTGCGTGTAGACCGCACTCTTTCTGGGTCGACTCTTCCCACCACCACCGCCCTTCACGTTCGTGCTGGTGTGGGAGCACCGGCCGGGTGCAGGGTTGGCACCCAATGCTCACAAAGCCCTGGGCGTGGAGTGGGTTGTAAGGCACATCGAACAGACGGATGTACTCCCAGACTCGGGCGGACGACCAGTTGGCCAGGGGGTTGTATTTCACCAAAGGGTGCTCAGCAGAAACGCTGGAGTCGACCTCCACCACGTCGATCTGGGCGCGTGTGCTTGGGCTTTGGTCTTTACGCTGACCGGTGATCCAAGCATCAAGGCCGGACAATTGCCGACGCAGCGGTTCGATTTTCCGCACTCCACAACACTCCTGGTGGCCATCTTGGTAGAAGCTGAACAGGCCTTTTTCGTTCACCAGCCGTTGCACGCTGGAGGGATCAGGAAATGCGACTTCGAGGTTGAGGCTGTAGTGGGAGCGGACCTGCTCGATGTAGGCGTAGGTTTCGGCGTGCAGGCGGCCCGTATCCAAGGTAAATACCCGCACATCAGGGCGAATTTTCACCGCCAGATCGATGACCACCACGTCTTCGGCGCCGCTAAACGAGACCGCGATGGCATCGTGCTGTTCCAGGGCAGTCCGGATGATTTCTTTTGGGGACTTGTCTGCGAGTTTGGCTGCCTGGTGGCGCACATTGTGCTCGGATACGATCATGGGCCAAAGTCTCGACTTGGGGGTTGATGGTGGAGCCAACGCTAACAGGTGCAGTATATATAGAAAAATATTGATATTTTCTATTTATATTCTTTGAAAGAATAAAAGGATGGCTGGGCGGTTGCGCGCCATCGCCACAATTTGTAGGCTCCGCCGCCTGTCAATCCAGCAGGCCGTATAACCGGGAGTGATGCGTGAACGTTGTTTGTTTGGACTTAGAAGGTGTATTGATTCCGGAAATCTGGATCGGTTTTGCAGAACACACCGGGATCGACGCGTTGCGCGCGACCACCCGCGACATTCCCGTCTACGACGACCTGATGCGCCAGCGGTTGCGCCTGCTCAGGGAACATGGCCTGAAATTGCCCGACATCCAAAACGTAATTGCCGGCATGTCGCCGCTCGACGGCGCGCGGGCCTTTCTTGATGAGTTGCGCGAGCAGTACCAGGTGGTGATCCTGTCGGATACCTTCTATGAGTTCGCCACCCCTTTCATGCGTCAACTCGGTTGGCCAACCCTGTTCTGCCACCGGCTTCAGGTCGAATCCGACGGCCAGGTCAGCGGATACCTGTTGCGCCAGGAAGATCCTAAACGCCATGCCGTTGAGGCCCTGCACGGCCTGAACTACCGTGTGATCGCGGCGGGTGATTCCTACAACGACACCACCATGTTGACGGCTGCCGATGCCGGGATCCTGTTCCGCGCACCCGATAACGTCATCGCTGAGTTCCCGCAGTTCCCGACGGCCACTGCCTATTCCGAGCTGGCTGGATTGATTCGAGACCGGAGTGCTGCCCTCGGTTGAAGGCGAAACGCCTGGCTGCTAGGGGCCTGCTTGGGCAGCCAGTTGGTGGTAGAGATCCACCAAAATGGCCGCCGTGGCGCCCCAGATGAAGTACCCGTCGAAGTGGACCCCGTAATACTGGCCCCGCTGGCCATCGCGTTCCCAATGGTGGACTTCGTATACAGTCGAATCCAGGAAGTAGTTGAGCGGCGCCTCAACCACTGCGGCCACTTCGCCGGGGTTGGGAATGGGTGACACAGAGCCTTCGATCAGTCCGACGACCGGATTGATGCGGTATCCGCTCTGGGTGTCGTAGTGCCCGAGCCGGCCGAGGATTTGCACGTCTTGCGCGGCGATTCCGACCTCTTCTTGCGTCTCGCGCAGCGCAGTGTGTTCTAGGCTCGTGTCTTCAGGGTCTGCCCGGCCGCCAGGAAAGCACATTTGTCCCGCGTGGCTGCGTAGGTGTTGGGCGCGCCAGGTGAGCAGGATGCGCAGTTCTTCCGGGCGCTGGACGATGGGTACCAGCACCGCCGAATCCAGCCGCCTGTGGTGCGGTGCCACCGGTGGCGCCATTCGATTGGCCGCTGGGGCCTCGGTCGCGCGGGCAAAGTGCGCGCACAAGGAAGTGGGCGTCGGTGACAGCGAGGGCAGGCCCAGGCCCTGTGGCGGTGACTCCGGTGGCATCGGCGACTCAACCCGGTGGCAAAGCTGCGCTCGACTCAAGGGGGCGCATGGGTGGAGGCGCACTGGGGTGAACCCAGTGCGTCCATCAGGTTGCGTATCTTAGCAAAGGACTCTTCGTATTCTAGGGCGACATCAGAGTCCGCGACGATGCCTCCACCGCCCCAGAGGTGGGCCTGACCCTGGTTGCAGACTAAGGTGCGGATGGCAATGTTGGTCCGCATGCCGCCGGTGAAATCAACCATGCCAATCGTGCCGCAATACAGGCTTCTGGCATAGGGCTCCAGTTCGTTGATGATTTCCATTGCACGCTGTTTGGGGGCGCCAGTGATCGAGCCGCCCGGCAGGCAGGCACGCAACAGATCCAGCGGCGTGTGCTTGGCTGCCAGGGTGCCCACCACGGTGCTCACCAAGTGGTGCACATTGGCGAAGGATTGCAGTTCGAACAGGGACGGCACCTGTACCGATCCGGGCACAGCGCAGCGTCCGATGTCATTCCTGAGCAAGTCAACGATCATTAGGTTTTCGGCGCGGTCCTTGGTGCTGTGCAGCAGCGCCTTGGCGAGCCGATGATCCTCAAGAGGGTCGCCGTTCCGTGGGCGGGTGCCCTTGATCGGACGGGTGCTGATGGTGCGGTCTTCGACCTGCAAAAACTGCTCTGGAGAAAGGCTCAGTATTGCGCCCTCCGGCAGTTCGATGAAGGCGGAATAGGGCGCCGGACTCTGGGCACGCAGGCGCAGGTAGGCCTCGAAGGGGTCGCCGCGATAGCGGGCGTCAAAGCGCTGAGCGAGGTTCACTTGATAGCAGTCGCCCGCTCGAATGTACTGCTGTATGCGGTCAAACTGGCTGTGGTATTCCGTGGGGCTGGTCCGCGCGGTCCAGGGAGTGATCAAACGAAACGCTGGCGGCTCGCCACCGGTTTGCGGCGCCTCGAGCTGGCGGGCCCATTCGCGCAGCCACACACGCAGGCTGTCCCTGCACTTGGGGTGAATGCGCACCTGCGCCTCACGGCGTTGGTGGTCGTGAACCAACAACCACTCGTACACCCCGACGCGCGCCTGAGGAATGCCTGTGTCGCCCTGTACGGGGCTCGGCAGCCCAAACCAGGGTCGGGCGATGTCGTAGCCAAAATAGCCAAGCGCACCACCAGAGGCTGGCCCGGTTGCAGGTTGGCTCCAAGGCGCGAGTTCCTCGCGCAGGGCTTCTAGAAAACCGCAAGCCAGGGTTTCATCGCGTCCGTTCGCTGTGCGCATGCAGCCCTGGTCGGAGGATGCAGTCAGGACCACAGTCGGTGCCGCGGAGATGATGTCGTACGCCCCCTGGGCTTGGCGACTGCGGTTGCTGTCGAGCCAGATTGCATCCCCCAATGGCCGCAGGGCGGCGAACCTTTGGGCTGCGTCCTCAACGTAGGGCACCGGGAACTGGAGGGGGGCGTCGCGCATGGCGCCATTCTACGAGAAACCTACGAGAACCGTTGCGGCCGCTGGCGCCCCGGGCCGCCACATGATTTGACTTGGTCTGGGGGAGTCTTTAGAGTCCCGGCACCAAATTCGGTCGCTGAGATCCCCGGTGCTTCAGCCGTGGTGCGGTTGTTCGATCATTTTATCCCTCACACAGAGCCATGGTGCATGCGCCTGGACTCGGCGCCCAAGGACAGCCTGGTCCGGCACCCGAGCGCTTGAGTTCGCAGGCCGCGGCTGCCGTTAGGACGCGACGAGGACTCACCCATGAGCACCAACCCTTCCCCCGGCGCGCGATTTCGCCAAGCGCTACAAACTGAACGACCGCTGCAGGTGGTCGGCACCATCAACGCGTATTGCGCAATGATGGCCGAGCGGGTGGGCCATCAGGCCATCTACCTTTCCGGCGGCGGTGTGGCCAATGCGTCCTACGGACTCCCAGACCTCGGTATCACCACCCTCAACGACGTGTTGACGGATGTGGCGCGAATCACTGCCGCAACGGAGCTGCCACTGCTGGTCGACATTGACACGGGCTGGGGTGGCGCATTCAACATCGCCCGCACGATCCGCGAGATGATTCGCGCTGGCGCGGCTGCCGTCCACCTTGAAGACCAGGTCGCCGCCAAGCGTTGCGGGCACCGACCCAACAAGGCGATTGTCAGCCAGAGCGAAATGGTTGACCGGGTCAAGGCGGCGGTGGATGCTCGTACCGACGCGGACTTCTTGATCATGGCGCGAACGGACGCGCTCGCTGTGGAGGGCATGGCAGCGGCGGTGGAACGAGCAGAGGCCTGCGTCGAGGCCGGAGCTGACGCGATCTTCCCTGAAGCCATGACCACCCTTGAACAGTACGAAACCTTCGTCAAGGCCGTTGGTGTGCCGGTGCTCGCCAACATCACTGAGTTTGGGCAAACACCCCTGTTCTCCAAGGCAGAGTTGAGCGATGCGGGGGTTGCCATGGTGTTGTACCCCCTCAGCGCCTTCCGTGCCATGAACCAGGCGGCGCTCAGTGTGTACCGGAGCATCCATGAGCACGGCACCCAGGCCTCAGTTGTGTCAAGGATGCAAACCCGGATGGAGCTTTACGACTTCTTGGGTTACCACGAATACGAGCAGAAACTGGATGAGCTCTTTGAGCAGGAGTCGCAGCAATGAGCGATAAAAAACCTTTGGGAGGCGCAGGGTTGCGCGGTCAAGTTGCAGGAGAAACTGCGCTTTGCACCGTAGGCAAAACTGGGTCCGGATTGACGTACCGTGGGTTGCCCATTGAGGTCTTGGCGGAAAAAGCAGGCTTCGAGGAAGTGGCGCACCTGTTGGTTTACGGCCACCTGCCGAATCGTGCCGAACTTGACGCCTACCAGGCCCGCTTGCGCGGCATGCGGGGCCTGCCGGATGCCTTGCGCGCCACCCTCGAGTTGATTCCCAGGGATGCCCATCCCATGGACGTGATGCGCACTGGCTGCTCCATGCTGGGAAACCTAGAGACGGAGCGGGATTTCTCTGAGGCACAGGATTCGATTGACCGGATGCTGGCGGCCTTTCCCTCCATCATCTGCTATTGGTACCGCTTCAGCCACGACGGGGAGCGAATCGACGTCGAAACCGACGATGCCAGCATTGCAGGGCACTTTTTGCACCTGCTCCATGGTGAAGCGCCGAGCGCCACCCACCAGCGTGTGATGGATGTGTCGCTCATCCTGTACGCAGAGCATGAGTTCAATGCCTCGACGTTCACCGCCCGAGTTTGCGCCTCAACCCTTTCGGACATCCACTCCTGCGTCACGGGTGCCATTGGTTCGCTGCGGGGCCCCTTGCATGGTGGAGCCAACGAAGCGGCCATGGAAATGATCGAGCGCTACCAAAGTGCCGAGGAGGCCGTCGCCGCGGTGCGCAACCTGTTGAACAACAAAGAGAAAGTAATGGGTTTTGGCCATGCCATTTACCGTGAGTCCGACCCGCGCAATGCGATCATCAAAGAATGGGCGCGCAAACTGGGGGCCGAAGTGGGGGACAAGGTCCTGTTCCCGGTTTCTGAAGCCATTGAGAAGCTGCTATGGGATGAAAAGCGCCTGTTTCCCAATGCGGACTTCTACCATGCTTCTGCTTATCACTTTCTTGGCATCCCCACCAAACTGTTCACGCCGATCTTCGTCATGAGTCGGGTCAGCGGTTGGTGCGCCCATGTGTTGGAGCAACGCGCGAACAACCGGATTATCCGGCCAAGTGCCGAGTATGTCGGCCCTGAAACCGCCGACTGGGTCGACATCGACGATCGGCACTGACCGCTGCCAGTTGCATGCACCACTTCCACCACTGTTTGTAGAAAGGAAAACCATCCATGAGCGCCAACGTTGAGGCCAATGTACGTCCCGATCCCGATCCCGAGCTCGTAAAAATCGTCGATTACGTGTTGGACTACGAGATATCCAGTGACGAAGCCTTCGACACGGCCCGCAACTGTTTGATGGACACCCTCGGCTGTGGATTGCTTGCACTGCGCTTCCCCGAATGCACCAAGCACCTTGGCCCCATCGTGCCAGGCACAGTGGTGCCGAACGGCGCACGGGTGCCCGGCACCCAATTGGTGCTGGACCCTGTCAAAGCCGCCTGGGACATCGGCTGCATCATCCGCTGGCTGGACTACAACGACACCTGGCTGGCTGCTGAATGGGGTCACCCCTCGGACAACCTTGGCGGCATCCTGGCGGTAGCGGACTACCTGAGCCAACGGAACCTGGCGGCCGGGCTTGATCCGTTGACCATGCGCGACGTGTTGACGGCGATGATCAAGGCCCATGAAATCCAAGGTGTGCTGGCGCTTGAGAACAGCTTCAATCGTGTCGGGCTCGACCATGTGGTGCTGGTTAAGGTCGCCTCGACTGCCGTTGTGGCCCAACTGCTTGGCCTGGACCGAGAGCAAATCATCAATGCGGTGTCTCAGGCTTGGGTCGACGGTCAGGCCCTGCGCACGTATCGGCACGCACCCAACGCGGGATCGCGCAAATCTTGGGCAGCCGGAGACGCAACCAGCCGTGCCGTGCGGCTCGCGCTGATCAGCCAAACTGGCGAGATGGGGTACCCAGGCGCGTTGAGTGCACCGAAGTGGGGCTTCTACGATGTGTTGTTCAAGGGCCAGCAATTCAAGTTTCAGCGGGATTTCGGTTCCTATGTCATGGAGAACGTGCTGTTCAAGATTTCATTTCCCGCGGAATTTCACGCTCAGACCGCGGTTGAAGCTGCCGTGAAGCTGCATGCGGAAGTCAAGGACCGGCTCGACCAAATTGACCGCGTCGTGATGACCACCCACGAGTCGGCCATTCGTATCATTTCGAAGTCCGGAGCGCTCAATAACCCCGCGGACCGCGACCACTGTTTGCAGTACATGGCGGCCATCGGTTTGATTTTTGGCAACCTCACTGCGGAGCACTATGAAGACGATGTCGCGGCAGACCCCCGCATCGACGCGCTGCGCGCGAAAATGGTCGTGGAGGAGGACGAGCGCTACAGCCGCGAGTACCACGAACCGGATAAGCGCTCCATTGCCAATGCGATGCAAGTGTTCTTCAAGGACGGCAGCTCAACTGAGAAGGTTGCGGTGGAGTACCCCATTGGCCACCGCCGCCGCCGTGCTGACGGCATTCCCTTGCTCGAAGAAAAATTCCGTAGCAACCTGGCCACGCGTTTTCCGGCCAAGCGCTGCGAGCGTATTTACGCCCTCTGCAAGGACCGGAAGGCGCTTGAGGCCACACCAGTCAATGCGTTCATGGACCTGTTGGTGATCTAGTCCCCGGGGTGGCGAAATCGCCCGGTCCAAGGTTTGGGCCGGGCGAGCGTTGGCGGCAACTCAGTGTACCCGGCGCTCAAGTTGCATATCGTTCAGTATCCGGGTCGAAATCTCCTCGACTGAGTAGTGCGTCGTGTCGATTACTGGAATACCAAAGCGGCGAAACATGGCCTCGGCATTGCGGAGCTCTTCTTCACATTGGCGAAGCGACGCATATTGACTCCCGGGGCGGCGTTCAGTGCGAATGGCAGCCAAGTGGTCCGGCTCAATGGTAAGGCCATACAGTTTGGTGCGCTGGTTTCTTAAGGGCTCTGGCAGGACCAACTCTTGCAGATCGTCTTCTGTAATGGGGTAGTTGGCGGCTTTGATCCCGAACTGCATGCCGAGATAAAGGCAGGTGGGAGTTTTCCCGCAACGTGACACACCGACCAGGATCACGTCGGCCGCGTCATAATCGCGCACCCGAGCGCCGTCGTCGTTTTCCAGAGCAAAGTGCACCGCGTTGATGCGCACTTGGTAGTGGATGTCCTGAGCGATCGATTGGTGTTTGCCCACTTGCAGCGAAGAAGGTGTTGCCAGCTCTTGTTCAAGGGGTGTCAGGAACGTGGATAGAACATCCACATGGAAGCTTTGCGAAGCAAAAATGGTCTCACGGACCTCAGCATTGACGATGGTGCTGATCACCAGTGGTTGGGCGTCGGTGAGCGCTGCAGCGGCGTCGATCCGCGCCCTCAGCCTTTGGGCCTTTTCGACGGTATCGACATAAGGCACAGTGGTGTACTGAAAATCGATCGCGTAGGCAAAATGAGAGAGCAGGGCACGGCCCACAGTTTCCGCGGTGATGCCGGTGCCATCGGAGACAATGAAGACTGTTCGTTTCATGGGTGCTCGCCTATCGTTAAGAAGCCCGCTGCTGCCACTCAGGCTTGGTTTGTCGCCGGAATGGTTCGATAATCCACTCAAGATTTTCAAACTAACATATTGAAATGGGAGAGATTGCGTTGCAACCCTACCTGCTCTGGTTCAATGAAGTCGGCATGAACGATGTCGATCAAGTCGGTGGCAAGAACGCCTCGCTTGGCGAGATGTTGAGCAACCTCACCGAGGTCGGGATTCGCGTGCCCAACGGCTTTGCGACTACGGCAGCTGCCTACCGGGATTTTATCCACCAAGAAGGCCTGTACGGCCGAATTCTCGAAACCCTCAAGGGGTTGAACATCGATGACGTGAGCGCACTTTCTGCTGCAGGCAAGACGATCCGGGACTGGATCCTCGAAGCGCCGTTGCCGCAGGCCCTAGACACCCAAGTGCGCGAGGCCTATGCGACCTTGGCCGGGACGGATTCGGAGTACGCTGTGGCCGTTCGCTCTTCAGCAACTGCGGAGGACCTCCCTTCCGCTTCATTTGCCGGCCAGCAGGAGACGTACCTCAACGTGCGGGGGGTCGAAGCGGTGCTGCTGTCCATCCGCAAGGTCTATGCGTCCTTGTTCAATGACCGGGCCATCGCATACCGCGAACACCAAGGGTTCGATCACGAGAAGGTGTACCTGTCAGCGGGCGTTCAGAAAATGGTCCGCAGTGACACTGGGGCGAGCGGAGTCATGTTTACCCTCGATACCGAGTCCGGGTTTCGTGATGTGGTGTTAATTACCGGCTCCTATGGGCTTGGTGAACTGGTGGTACAGGGCGCTGTGAACCCTGATGAGTTCTACGTCCACAAAGAGACCTTGAAGGCCAATCGTCCCGCGATTCTGCGCCGCACCTTGGGCAGCAAAGCTGAAAAAATGATCTACAGCCCAGCGCCGGATGCCGACCCCGACGGCCACAGCGTGACCACGGTTCCGGTCGGTGACGCCGACCGCGGACGGTTCTGTCTGAGCGATGCCGAAGTCACTCAGTTGAGTCACATCGGTCTCTTGATCGAAGCGCACTACGGCCGCCCGATGGACATCGAGTGGGCGCGCGATGGCGAGGATGGCGAGCTCTACGTGGTGCAGGCCCGGCCAGAAACCGTCAAGAGCGGCGAAGGCGACACCAGCATCAAGCGGTACCTGCTCAACGAAAAGGGCAAAGTGCTGCTTGAAGGGCGCAGCATTGGCCAGCGCATTGGCAGTGGACCTGTGCGTGTCATCACCACCCTCGCGGACATGGACAAACTGAACCCCGGGGATGTTCTGGTGACCGACATGACCGACCCCGACTGGGAGCCAGTGATGAAACGGGCGGCGGCAATTGTGACCAATCGCGGCGGCAGAACCTGCCACGCGGCCATCATTGCCCGCGAACTTGGGATTCCGGCGGTTGTTGGTTGTGGCGATGCCACTGAATCACTGGCCGACGGCCAGCCGGTGACCGTGTCTTGCGCAGAGGGAGATACCGGGCGGATCTACGAAGGAGAGCTGGACTTCAGCATCAAGTCCAACAGCGTCACATCGATGCCTGAGCTTCCTGTCAAGGTCATGATGAACGTGGGCAACCCCGACCGCGCCTTCGATTTTCAGCGCTTACCCAACGCCGGTGTGGGGTTGGCGCGCTTGGAATTCATCATCAACCGCATGATTGGGGTGCACCCCAAAGCCTTGCTGAATTTTGATCGACTGCCGGGGGACCTGCGTGCCAGTGTCGCACGCCGCATCAGCGGCTATGGGGGCCCAGTCGATTTTTATGTCGATAAACTGGTGGAGGGGATCGCCACTCTGGCTGCGGCGTTTTATCCAAAGCGGGTGATTGTCCGGCTGTCGGATTTTAAATCCAACGAGTACGCCCACTTGATCGGTGGATCGCTGTACGAGCCCGCCGAAGAGAACCCAATGCTTGGATTCCGGGGCGCTTCGCGGTATGTGTCGGACAGTTTTCGCGACTGCTTCGAACTCGAGTGCCGCGCGCTCAAGCGGGTGCGCAACGAAATGGGCTTTACCAACGTTGAGATCATGGTGCCGTTCGTGCGCACCGTCGGGGAGGCCAAACAGGTGGTGGACCTGCTTGCCGACAACGGCCTCAAGCGGGGTGACAATGGGCTGCGTGTGGTCATGATGTGCGAGCTTCCCGCCAACGCGTTGTTGGCCAGGGAGTTTCTCCAGCACTTTGATGGGTTTTCGATCGGCTCCAACGACCTGACCCAGTTGACCATGGGTGTCGACCGCGATTCAGCCATCGTTGCGCACCTGTTCGATGAGCGCAATGAGGCGGTGAAAACCCTGCTGCACCAGGCAATTTCGGCGTGCAAGGAAGCTGGGAAGTACATTGGAATTTGCGGCCAGGGCCCATCGGATCATCAGGATTTCGCCCGCTGGCTGATGGAGGAAGAAATCGACAGCGTATCGCTGAACCCGGATTCCGTCCTGGAAACCTGGTTGTTTTTGGCCGAACAACTCGAAGGTTGAGGATTCTTAACGGTGAACATGGGTTCTCGTCTCGCTGAGGACCGGTCCGACTGGCCCTCGCCTGATCACAGCATCGACGCTTCAGGCCTGTACTGTCCGGAACCAGTGATGCGGCTTCAGCACAAGATGCGTGCATTGGTTCCGGGCGAGACCCTGGAAGTGGTCGCAACCGACCCCTCCACTGAGCGGGACATTCCCAAGTTCTGCCAGTTCCTTAACCATGAGCTGTTGCGCACCGCACAGGTCGACGGGCGCTACCATTACCTGTTGAGAAAGGGCAGGTAACCCGCCGGGTTCGGCGCCCCCGGGCGACGTCCGATCTATACTGAAGCCCACAGCGCGCCCGTCCGCGCCTCACGAATTGGGTGTTCAAGTGCCGAGACTCCATGCGCATCTACATTGATGGCGGGGCCAGTGCTGTCGCGGATTGGGCCGCGCAGACCCTCGCGGCGGTCGGCCACGAACTGGTGCAGGCACCAGCGCCTGCGCCCCAGGCTTTCGATCTGCAGATCGTGTTCAACGTCGCCCAGCTATCGGGACCGGATGCCCCCCAACGGGACCCGACTGCGCCGCCGAGCCTACTCCTGGTGGACCGCCAGCAACTCCCGGTTGCTGCCGACGCACTCCGTGCCGCGGCTGACTGTCTTGTGTTGCCGGCAGCGAGTGAGTCGCTGATTGCACGGGTCGATCGATTGGCTGCCCTGGCCAACGAGCGGCGCCGATTGGATGAGGCAGAGCAGCGCATTCATCGATTCCGCCTGAGTCAGGACAGAGATCACGCGGCCATACACCACGTCTTTTCGAACGCCATGCGGGAGAGTTGGCTGGATTGCTCCCTGCTGCGTCACCACCTTGCGCCGATGTCGCGCTTCAATGGTGATTTGTTGCTGGTTGCACCAGGGCCCAGTGGTGGTGTGTACCTGATGCTGGGTGATTTCACCGGCCATGGCTTGGGCGCTGCGATTGGCTCGTTGCCCACTTCACGGGCATTTTTCGCAATGGCCCGCAAGGCATGTTCGGTCGCTGAAATGGCACGGGAAATCAACCTCACGTTGATACAACTGCTGCCAGTTGACATGTTTCTTTGCGCGAGCCTGGTTCAACTGCACCCAAAAGGCGACCAATTGATCAGTTGGAATGGTGGTTTGCATGCTGGCCAAATCTACAGCCAGGAAGGTCAACTGCAAGTCGAGCTCCCCGCGGACAAACTGGCGCTCGGCATTCTGCCTGACGCAGCCTTTGACGACCGCGTTCACCGCCAGCGCCTCACGCCGGACAGCTTGCTGTACCTCTACACGGACGGCTTGAGTGAAGCCACAAACGCGTCCGGTGAGCTGTTCGGAGAGGAGCGTGTTCGCCGGTCCCTCGCCAAGCAGGCGCGTGCACGTGAAGGCAGCGGGCTGCACGAAGTGATTGCAGCGGTCGACGCTTTTCGCCATGGCGCACCAGAAGACGACCTCTCGATTGTCGAACTGCGCTGCGCTCCCTGTCCGTCCCAGCGCTGATTCGGGTCTTCACACGCCCGCAAGCGATGAAATCAAGCCCCTGAATGGCTATCATGCCCGTCTGAACAGGTTCGGCAGCTGAGGATGTGCAGTGGGCGGCGACGGTGCCGTTGAGGTTTGGTTCGCGGTCAACGGCTTGCGCATTGCTGCGAAATCTTGGGGGCGCCCCGGGAACACCCCCGTGCTGGCACTGCATGGCTGGTTGGACAACGCGGCCAGTTTCGATCTGATTGCGCCGCAGCTGCCGGACTGCCAGATCGTGGCGGTGGACCTGCCGGGCCATGGGCGGTCCAGCCACCGTCCCGATCGCTGGCGAATGCACATCTGGGACGACGTGCACGAACTGCGGGCCATCGTCGATGAACTTGGTTGGGAGCGGTTCGCGCTCATTGGCCACTCCCGCGGCGCCGGCATCGCGACCCTGTTTGCAGGCACTTTCCCAGAGCGGGTGTGTGCGTTGGGATTGATCGAAGGCCTCTGGCCAATGACCACAAATCCGGAAGAGGCCCCCAACACCCTGGCCAGCTCCATCCACACCGACCTCAATCCCGCCGCGAAGGCCTTGCCGGTCTATGCCAGCCACGCCGCAGCGATTGAAGCACGCAGCCGCGCCGTCGGCTCGATTTCTCTGTCCGCGGCCGAGGTGTTGGTTGCCCGGGGGCTTCGGCAAGTGAAAGGCGGTTACACTTGGTCCACCGACCCGCGTCTTCGGCAAGGCTCGCCCATGCGCCTGTCCGAGGCGCATGGGCAGGCATTCGCCCGCGCAGTCAAGGCACCCGTGTGTGCGGTGCTGTCTGAGGATGGAATGATTGCCGGGGCAGCCGACGTCGGTGAGCGCCTGGCGGTCTACCCACACCTTGAGTGCCATCGGCTGACCGGCAACCACCATGTGCACCTTGAAGCTGATACAGCACCTGCGGTGGCAGCGGCTCTGCGGCCGTTCTTGACGGGGCACTGAGGTGTTCGCAACTTTCCCCCCGGTTACCCAACCCCCCCCCAACGGAGTCCTGAGCCATGCACATCGTCACCCCTGACCTCTGTGATGAACACGCTGATCAACTGCAAGTCCTCGAGCCGATGCTCGGCAATTTTGGTGGCCGCAGTGCGTTCGGTGGTGAGATCGTCACCGTCAAGTGTTTCGAGGACAATTCACTGGTCAAATCCCAGGTGGATGAGCCCGGTGTGGGAAAAGTGCTGGTGGTGGACGGAGGCGGCTCCCTGCGCCGTGCCTTGCTGGGCGACAACCTCGCCGAGCAAGCGGCGATAAATGGTTGGCAAGGTCTCATCATCTATGGGTGCATTCGTGACGTAGACGTGATCGCCGAAACCGAACTCGGCGTCATGGCCATTGCCACCCATCCGATGAAAACCGAAAAGCGTGGCATCGGGGATCTGAACGTGCCGGTCACCTTTGGGGGGGTGACATTCGTTCCCGGACATTTTGTCTACGCAGACAACAATGGCGTGGTCGTGGCGGCGAACAACCTATTCGCATGAACACGCTGATCGCTGAGTGTTTTCCAAACTGACATAACCATAAAACGAGGGGTTCTGATGAATTTTTCCAATCAAGTCTGTGTCGTTACTGGAGGCAGCGGGGGAATCGGTCGCGTGGCGGCCAAGCAATTCGTGGAAGCGGGTGGCAAGGTCATGCTGGTTGATCTGGATGAAGCCGCGCTCAAGGATGTGGTGGCCGAGCTGGGAGAGGAAAACGCCACCTGCTTTGCCGCCGACGTCACCGATGAGGCCCAGGTACAGGCCTATGTGCAGGCCACCCTTGATCGCTTTGGCCGCATCGATTGCTTCCTCAACAACGCGGGCATCGAGGGGCGGGTCGCACCGATCGTTGACTATCCAGTCGAGGAGTTTGACCGTGTCATTGCGGTGAATGTGCGGGGCGTGTGGCTGGGGCTGAAGTACGTCATGCCTGTGATGGCCAAAGCCGGTGGTGGATCGATCGTCATTACCTCTTCAACCGCAGGGATTAAAGGCGGCCCCGGGCTTTCACCCTATGTCACCAGCAAACATGCGGTGATCGGCATGATGCGCAGCGCCTCGCGCGAAGGCGCTGCAAACAATGTGCGGGTGAACACCGTCAACCCTTCTCCGACCGAGACGCGCATGATGCGCTCGCTCGAAGCCGGCATCCTCCCCGACCAACCGGAACAAGCGAAACAGGCCATGGCCGCATCCATACCGCTTGGCCGCTACGCCGAGCCGGAGGATGTTGCCAACCTGATGCTGTTCCTCTGCAGTGGCGAGGCGAGCTTTCTGACCGGCGGTGTGTACATGGTAGACGGAGGCACCTCGGCCACCTGACTCGCTTAGGTGGCCGAGGTCGGCACGGAAGCTGGCCCGCCTTCGCCTGGCTGCGACGGTGGAGCGGGGCGCAGTTCCTTGCGGTTGCGCCGTCCACTCACCACATAGCCGAGTACCGCTGCCGGCACGAGCCCCAGTAGAAACACCAAACCCACTACGATGAAGGCGTCGCGGAACGAGAACAGCGATGCCTTGGCGGCGATCACTTGGGAGAGGAACTGCCGCGCGCTGGCCGCCTGGGCAATTTCGCCAAGCCCCGCTCGGGCGAACAACTGGTGCATGGTGGCCAGGATCTGCTGGGTTGTGGCGTTGTCCGGCACCTGGGTTGCAGCCAGTTTGTCCGCATGAAAAGCGGTGCGCTGCCCCAGGTAGACCGCCAGCAGGTTGACCCCGAATGCCCCGCCCAGTTGGCGCGTGAAGTTGATCGCACCACTGCCTTGGTTCATCAGGCTGTTGGGCAGGGCATTCATCGCACCCACACTGACCGACGGCATGATCAGGGTGAGTCCAACCCGGCCGAGTAGGATCAACATGGCCAGCGTCCAGAAGTTGGTGTCCACGTCGATGTCAAAAAGGGCCAAGGTGGCAAGGGCAAAGATGGTAAAGCCCAACATGATCGCCCAGTGCGGGGAAAACCGATCGGAAAGCCGGCCTGCCGGTAGGAAGAGCGCCCCCATCACAAGGCCGGCAGGCATCAATAATACGCCGGACAGGGTGGGCGTGTAGCCGAGCTGCAGCTGCACGAACAGCGGGATCAGGTAGGTCGAACCGAACAGGCCCGCTCCAAAGATGAACGCGACCCCAGCCGCCGCCGCGAAACCTGGGTAGGCGTAGACACGCAGCTGCAAGAGTGGCCTCGGGTTGTACAGTTCCCAGGCCAGAAAGGCGCAGGCGGAGGTGCCGGCGATCGCGAAATACCCAAGGATGGTGTCGGAGTGCCAGCCGAGCTTTTGTCCGTTCGAAAATCCGGTCAGTACGGTCAGCAGAAACACCGATAGCAGCACGAAGCCAATCCAGTCGAAGCGTTGAATCGGCCCCTCCTCTTCCCGGTCAGGTAGGAAGGCAAGGGCAGGGACGATCGCCAATGAGCCCACCAGTGGGGCGATGAAAAACACCGCACGCCAATTGAATTCATCGACCAGAATGCCGCCCAGGGTCGGCCCAAAGGCGGGTGCCATGATGACCCCGATCCCGAAGTACCCCATCGCGTTGCCCCGCTGGTCCGGCGGAAAAACGCGAAACATGATCAACATCGCCAAGGGCTGGATCAGTCCCGCGGCGGCGCCCTGCAAGGCCCGTGCGAGGATGAGCACATTGATGTCGTTGCCGAGCCCACCCAGAACGGAGGCGCCGATGAACAGCAACATGGCCCCCACGTAAGTGGACCTTGGCCCGAAGGACTGCACGCACCAGGCGTTCGCGAGCATGGTGGCGGTGTTGGCGGCGAGGAACGCGGTCGACATCCATTGACCCATGTCCTGGCCGACACCAAAGGCGCCCATGATGTCCGGGATGGCGACATTGACGATGGTGGTCGAGAGCGCGGTGGTCAGGGTACCGAGGATAACGACCGCCGTGGCGAGCCAGCGGTAGGACGGGCCATACTGATCGAACAGGTCATCAATGGTCCGAGACATTGATGTCCACTTCAACCATCATGCCGGGTTTGAGCACGCCGGAAGCGGCGTCCACAGTGATTTTCACGGGCAAGCGCTGGGTGATTTTGGTGAAGTTTCCGCTCGGGTTCGGGCTCGGGATCAGCGCAAACTGGCTGGTGGTCGAGGTGCCGACACGAACCACAGTCCCGGAAAACTGTTGGCCACCGTAGGCATCAACGGTAACGATCACCGATTGGCCGACCCGGACCTGATCGATCTCTGTTTCCTTGATGTTCGCGCTGACCCAGACATCCTCGGGATCATGCAGCAGTGCCAGCCGTTGGCCGGGCGAGACGTACTCACCCGGGTTTACGAATGTTTGGTCAATGACTCCGCTGATGGGCGCTCGAATGGTGCGGTCAGCGAGGTCTTTGGCCTGTCGATCACGCTGCAAAATCAGGCTCTCGCGCCTCAGCCGCAGGCCATCCAGTTGGCGTTCGATGACTTCAATCTGCCGCGCATTGACTTGTGCTTCGTTGCGCTCTGAGCGCGCGGCAACCGCCTGTGCCTCGGAGCGCCGCAGTGCTTCCACTGCCTGCTGATATTCGGTGCGTGCCTGCTCCAGGCTTCTCGCTGGGATCAGTTTTTGGGCGGCCAGCGAACCTGCGCGATCGAGGTCATCCTCGGCCTGTTGGCGTTGTAGTTCGCTGTCTTGCGCAGCGGCTTGGGCGGCAGTCAGCTGCGCCTCGGCAGTGGCCAGCCGGCTTTGTAGCTGGCCTTCCATCACCGATTCAGTGGTCTGCAGTTCGCTGATTTGAGCTTCGACGCGGCGAATGTCGACTTCCAGTTCCTCCAGCAGCAGCTTGGCCTGGCTGTCCTCCAGGCGAGCCAACACGTCGCCTTCGGAAACCTGCATGCCCTCTTCCAGAGGAAAGTAGGACAAGCGCCCGGGCAACTCGCTGCTGATCAGGTACATTGAGGAGGCGACCCGGGCATCGACCTCATACACATGGGTCAGCCGGTGGGCAATCCAGCGTCCGCCGACCACCAACACCAGCAACAGCAACGCTCCGGCAAGCGAAAGCCTGACTGGGGTGAACCAGCGGTTCTTTGTCTTTGAGCGCAGTTCTGTAGAGGAGGTTTCGCTGAGAGGGGGGTCCACCGGTGCGTTCATGGCTTTTGTTGGGGTAGGGATTCGACGGATTCTTTGATGTGGCGGAAGACCTGGATGCAGTCCTGCAGCAGCTTGGCGTTTACATTGCCAAGCAATTCCCGCCGCAGTTGATCCGCGATGGCTTCGGCCTGCTGCAGTACCGGTAACGCAGGTGCCTCAAGCACCAAAATGTTGCAGCGCCGGTCCTCTGGGTGTGGTTGGCGCTGAACCCAGCCGTCGGATTCCAGCCGGTCGAGCAGCGGGACAAGCGTGGCGCCTTCGACCCCAATGCGGGAAGCCAGTTGTCCTTGAGTCAGCGGGGTCGCGGACCGGTTGATGTGCGCCAACACACGCCACTGCGCTTGGCTGAGCCCGGTTTCACGGATGCGGTGGCCTAGGTGCTGGCGCCACAGTGCAGCGCTCTCGACCATGAGATCGACAAACTCATTGATTGCTTGTGGCATGCAGTACTAATTGATTGTAACCGAATTATTAGTATTCTAACCATTCGCGCCTGCACATACAATGCACGGGGCGGAACCCACAAAAAAAGGCCTCCGAGGAGGCCTTTTTTTCGTGCTGAGGGTCAGCTGCGCTTGCGAAGTTTGATGCCCCCGAGGGCCAGCGCGCTCGCAAAGAGGTATAGAGCGCCGGGGACCGGCACGGTGGAGACCGTATCGACGATGACCTCGTCCAGGGTCACACCGAAGGGAACAAACAACTCGATCAGTTCGTAATCTGGATTCGGGTAAACGACCCAGTCTTCGTAAAAATAGGCCAGCGTGTCGCTTGGGTCTTCGTCATCAACGACGTGGTCGACAAGGATGCCGGGCACTGTGCCCGCGGGGTCATCCACCCCAGTGACCCCCACCACCAAGGGGTCGAGCCCCGAGGATCCTGGCTCATAAGTCACCTGGATGCGCAGCTTTTTCAGCGGCAGCGGGTCAACAAAATTGGGGATAAAGATCTCGAGCACAGTGCCGGTGGCGCCAATCGCCGGGGTGATGTCGGTCACGGTTGGCCCACCCGGCGCCTCGAACAGTGGGTAGGGGCTGTCGGCATCCCACTCGAAATCGTCAGGAATCAGCGTGCCGCTTGAGTCAGCGAAAAAAAACGCCGCCGTATAGTTTTCGGTGCCATAGTAGTCTGGGGCGTGGGTGTCGTAGCTGTGGGCGGGGCCGATCCACATGGCCAGTGCTGCTGCGGCGCTCATTTGCTTCAGGTTCATCACTCTCTCCTTGCATTCTGGCGTTCGCCCTCGAGGTGCCGAGAGCAGGGGGAATTGCGCATCGCAAAACTGGCCATAGCGATGCAGGATTCGTTCCGATTTAATTTTATATTCATATCAATTGGTTAGGAATTTTCTCGGTGCGGTGGACGGTGGCATGTAAAAAAACCTGACGGGTGTGGCTGTGTGAAGGTGGAGGCTTTGCGCCAACACCCTGCTTATTTATTTCGGTGGTGCTCGGTCATCTGCCGGGCGATGATGGTTTTCTGTATCTCACTGGTGCCTTCGTAGATCCGAAACAGCCGCACGTCACGGTAGAAGCGCTCGACCGCGTACTCCCGCATGTAGCCAGCGCCGCCATGAATCTGCACAGCGCGGTCCGCCACGCGCCCCACCATTTCACTGGCAATCAGCTTCGCGCTGGCAACATGGGCGCCGATGTCGGCACCCTGGTCTTTGCGGATTGCGGTTTCTCGCACCAGTGCCCAGGCGGCAAAGGCTTCTGCGCGGCTCTCGGCCAGCATGGCCTGAATCATCTGGAAGTCAGCCAATGGCTGGCCAAACTGTTCGCGGTCGAGGGCGTACTGCACGGATTCCTCAATGAGTCGCTCCGCGATTCCGCAGCAAAGCGCGCTCATGTGCAGTCGGCCCCGGCTCAGGGTCTTCATTGCCGAGCCAAAGCCGCGGTGCAGCCGATCGGGCCCGCCGAGCAAGGCCGATCCGGGGATGCGGCAGTCCACGAAATGGACGTCGCCCACCGGGGCTCCTTGTTGGCCCATTTTTTTGTAGGGGGTACCAAGCTCGATTCCGTCTGTGGCGGCGTCCACCACGAATGCGGACACACCTTTGCTGCCAGTCGTGCTGGGGTCGGTGCGGGCGAATACGGTGAACACCGAGGCCGCCGTGGCATTGGTGATGAACCTCTTGGTTCCATTGAGCACAAAGCCGTCCCCGTCCGGGCTCGCTTTGGTGCGCACCGAGCCCGCATCGGACCCCGCTTCCGGTTCGGTCAGACAGAAGGCACCAATGGCCTGGCCGGATGCGAGCCGTGGCAGCCAGGTGTTTTTCTGGTCAGGAGTCCCGTCCATCAGGATGGCCTGTGAACCAATGCCTACATTGGTTCCGAACACCGATCTGAAGGCGGGCGCGGCGCGGCCGAACTCAAACACCACCTCAACCTCTTCGGCCATGGTCAGGCCGAGTCCCCCGTATTCAGCGGGAATGGACAGCCCGAACAGGCCCAAATCCCGCATGTCTTGAATGATATCGGCGGGGATGGCGTCGGAGTCGGCCACTTCGGGCTCCAGCGGGATGAGCCGTTGTTCTACAAACTGACGGACCGTGGACTTAAGTTGGTCTAGCGTCGCCTGGTCTAGGGGCATTGGAGGCATCTCGTTGCAGTGGGCCGTCCAGGTTGCACCGATCCGGGCCGGACTGGCAAGCGACCGATCAGGCCGGTGCAGGTTGGCGTGGATGGCGGGATCGCTTAGGCTTACTCGCGCCTGGATGCGTGGCCATGTGCGCCGTTCATTGAAGGCGAAGACCCCAACCAAGGAGCCATACAAGGCTCTGACTAAAACCCAAGGGATGTGCATAGATATGGCTTATGACCCTACGTATTTGCGCGGGAAAGCCGCCATCGTTGGCGCTGTGGATGCAGTTTCGCCAACCGGTGCGCTCGGCGAACTCGAGCGTGATCTCGAAGTTCGAATGATCAAGGAGGCTTTGGACGACGCGGGCCTCGCGCTCTCTGACGTGGACGCGCTCTTCGCCACCGGTATGATGATGTCGTCGATGGAGCTCGCTGAGCACCTGCAGATCAACCCGACCTACACCGACACAACCATGACCGGGGGGTCCAGCTTCGAGGTGCATGTTGAGCACGCCGCAGCCGCGATCTCATTGGGCCTCTGCGAAGTCGCGGTGATCGTGTACGCCGCCACACCCCGTGGGAAGGGGGGCGTGAACTTCATGGCCGCCCAGATGGCTGCCCTGGACAAAAACAATCCGCCACCAAACATTGAGTGGGAATTGCCCTACGGCCCTGTTTCGCCTCCCGGCAACTACGCCCTCGCAGCCAGCCGCCACATGGCCCAATACGGCACCACCCGCGAGCAGCTCGCCCAGATTGCTGTTTCCACCCGCGAATGGGCGTGCAAGAACCCGCGTGCGCGCTACCAGGATCCGATTCATATCCAGGACGTACTGGATGCACCGATGATCGCTTCACCCCTCGGCAAACTTGATTGCTGTCTGGTCACCGACGGCGCCGGGGCATTGGTGATGACCTCCGCAGAGCGTGCCAAGGACCTGCGCAAGCCCGCAGCCTATGTGCTCGGAGTGGGCACTGCGCACGACCACGCGATGATGATGAGCCAGATGCCTGACATCTGCACCACTGCCGGTGCGGTCTCCGGGCCGAAGGCCTTTTCGATGGCAGGGATTTCACCCAAGGATGTCAATGTGCTCGAGAGCTACGACTCCTTCACCATCACGGTTGCTCTGGCACTCGAAGACCTCGGGTTCTGCGGCAAGGGCGAGGCGGGTGCATTCGTGGAAGGAGGGACCCTTGGGCCCGGCGGAGCACTGCCCACCAACACCAACGGCGGCGGGCTCGCCTACACCCACCCGGGCATGTACGGGATGTTCATCCTGGTCGAGGCGGTGCGCCAGCTGCGCGGCGAATGCGGCGAGCGCCAGGTGGCCGG
>DHQM01000118.1:65203-65354 GCA_002408105.1 Gammaproteobacteria bacterium UBA5338
TGCCCACCAACACCAACGGCGGAGGCCTGTCCTACACCCACCCAGGGATGTACGGCATGTTTTTGCTCGTCGAAGCGGTGAAACAGATTCGCGGAGAGAGCACCGGACAAGTGGACGGTGTCGAGATTGCCGTGGCGCATGGTTGTGGCGG
>DHQM01000023.1:0-4783 GCA_002408105.1 Gammaproteobacteria bacterium UBA5338
AGCAGGTAGTCGATTTCATCGTCCGCCAATGCCAGACCCAATCCCAGGTTCGCTTGTTCGAGCGCGCCGCGTCCGCCGCCGAGCACATCGACATGCTCCAGTGGCCTCGGCAAAGCCTCTTGAAAGAGCAGGGAAAGCTCCTCGGGATTCAGAACCGCAGACTCCGTCATTCGGTCGTACAGCAATGGCCGCAGTCCATCGAGTTCTGCGCCAGACAGGGGTCGGACTGCACTGAGCACATACACCAGACCTCGCTCCACCCGCTGCACCCGCGCCAATCCACAGTTGCGCACAATTTCGGTGGCCTTGCTCGACCAGGGGGATATGGTGCCGAAACGTGGCACCACCCACAGGCGTTGTGCAGCCGGAGCATTCGGCGCCTCCGCACTCGGTTCACCATAGGTGAGCAGCGTGTCGAGCAACCGACGCTCGGCCCCGCTCAACACCCCGTCAATCTCAACAAAATGCACGTAAAGGGCGCTGACCCCTTGCACCTCAGGAACCTTCGAACGCAACCTTTGGAGTACTTGCTCAGCGCGAAACGGCGAAAGCGCCGCCCTCCCGGTCAGCTGCAACATGCGGGTGTCCTCGGTTTTTGGGTCGATCCGGTTCGGCGGCGACGAAAAAATGCTTGCATCAGTTCGGCAGCAGGCTCGGCCAGCAGGCCGCCCTGGTGAACGACGCGGTGGGTGAGCCCTGGCGTGTCCAACAACTGCAGCCGCGATTGCACGGCCCCTTGGCGGGGCTCCACAGTCGCGTACACAAGCCGGGAAACGCGAGCGTGCAGCAGCGCTCCTGCGCACATGGCACAGGGCTCGACAGTCACGTACAGCGTGGAGCCCAACAAGCGGTAGTTTCCAACGGTGCGCGCGGCCGCTCGCAGGCAGACGACTTCGGCATGGGCTGTCGGATCCTCGCTGGAACGGGGCCGATTGTGCCCCCGACCAAGGCAAGCGCCCTCTGCACTGACCAGCACCGCGCCGATGGGAACCTCACCCGATGCCTCGCCGCGTCGCGCCTCTGCCAGCGCGACCCGCATCCAGCGCCGGTCGGTTTCAGTAAAGGCAGGGTCGGTCACAGCGGTTCAGTCGTTTCACAAAGTCGGATCCGGCGGCGCGCCGAGCCGGCCGCTCAAGGCGCCAGGGGGCACCCTGGAGGTTGCCTAGGGAAGGGACGCCAGCATCTTGAAAAGGCCGACATCATACTGGAATCGGCCGGGAACTTCAGTCGAAGAGCCCGGCAGCGGGCGAATCTGTCACGCCAGTCGCCAGCCACATGCGCAGGATGCGCTGGCCAGTCCGCTTGGGCCAATCTGGTGGCAACCGCCACATTCTGGTAGGGTGTGTGCGGCTCAGGTGCTCTCGGTCGGCCCGGCCCCGCGATATCCCTTCTGGTTATCCACGATCCATTCTGCCTACGAAACTCGCTCGTGACCGAGCCAGAGGGTGCGGTTTCTGGACCCCATTGCATGTCATTCGATACCCTCGGCCTGCGCGCCGAATTGCTCCGTGCCGTTGCCGAACAAGGCTACGACGAACCCACACCCATCCAACGCCAAGCGATTCCAACGATTCTGGCCGGAAAAGATGTTCTGGCCGGCGCCCAAACCGGCACCGGGAAGACCGCGGGCTTTACCTTGCCGTTGCTTCAGCTGCTCAGCGCTCAGGCGCCGAGTAAACCACACAAAATCCGCGCACTGATCCTGACACCGACCCGCGAGCTGGCGGCCCAGGTCGGCGCCAATGTCACCGACTACGCCCGCCACCTGCCCCTGCGCTCGGCGGTTGTCTTCGGTGGCGTCGGCATCAACCCCCAGATCACTGCACTCAGGCGCGGGGTCGACATCCTGATCGCCACCCCAGGCCGCCTGCTCGACCACCTGGGCCAACGCACAGTGGACCTGACAGGCGTTGAAATCCTGGTGCTCGATGAAGCCGACCGAATGCTCGACATGGGCTTCATTCACGACATTCGCAAGGTGCTCGCGGCGCTGCCTTCACGCCGTCAGAACCTGCTGTTCTCAGCCACGTTCTCAACCGAAATCCGCACCCTCGCAGACAAGCTCCTGAACGCCCCGGTGTCCATCGAAGTGGCGCGGCGCAATGCCCCGGCGGAAGCCGTGGCCCAGTCTGTGTATCTGGTGGACCGTGCCCGCAAGCGTGAACTGCTGACACAGCTGTTTCAAACGGAACAATGGAGTCAGGTCTTGGTGTTCACCCGCACCAAGCACGGCGCCAACCGCCTCGCCGAACAGTTGGGAAAAGACGGCATCAGTGCCGCGGCGATCCACGGCAACAAGAGCCAAAACGCCCGCACCAAAGCACTCGCGGATTTCAAGGCCGAGCGCATACAAACCTTGGTGGCAACCGACATCGCAGCCCGCGGGCTCGACATTGATCAGTTGCCGCGGGTCGTCAACTACGAGTTGCCCAACGTGCCCGAAGACTATGTCCACCGCATCGGCAGAACCGGCCGAGCTGGTAACGCGGGCGCTGCGGTGTCGCTGGTGTGCGTCGACGAAAAAGGCTTGCTGCGGGGGATCGAGCGCCTCCTGAACCGGCGCTTCGATCAACTCGTCGTCCCCGGTTTCGAACCGGACCCCAACATCGCCCCAGAACCCATTTTCAAGGGCCGTGCAGGACCCGGATCCGGCGGGCACCGCAACGAACGAAAGCCAGGCGGGAACGGTGGGAGGGGGCAGTCAGGGCAGCGCCGCAGGCCGGGGTCAGGACGCAGCCAACGGACCCGGTAAAGCCGCGCGAGAGGGCATCAACGACCGGCTTCGGCCTGCACCAACGAGGCCGTTCCGGCCAATGGGGTGCGCTCAACGGCCCGAACATTTTCTGAGGTGTTGGGCGCTTGCCTTGGTGCTCCCGCTCTTCGGTTGACCGGGGGTTCTCGATGCGCTGAAGCGCCACCCCACACCTGCGCCGTTCATATGCCTCGACCCCGCCGCTTTGCCTACCCGGGAGGTTGGTTTTGGGGGTTGAGGATTCTCACTTCCCGCTGGGGGAAGGGAATCTCCATCCCGTGCTTCTGAATCGACCGCCAGATGTCGTGCATAAGGTCGGCGCCCACTCGGTTTCTCCCGTCATCAATGCCCATCATCCAGAATTCCACCAGGATATCGATGCCGGAATCACCGAAGCCTGCAATTTCTGCGTCTGGCTGAAACTCCAGCTCGTAGGCATCACCGCTGAGGACCTGAGGGTGATCCCGGCACAGTTGGCGAATGTTCTCGAACAAGAGGTCCAAATCCGTCGAATACGCCACCTGGAACTCAAGCGAGTAGCGCTGCATTGGGTCTTTGTGCGTCCAGTTGGTGTAGGAGGTGGTGATGAATCGCTCGTTGGGGACCATGATGTCCTTGCCTTCGTAAGTTTCGAGCACGGCAAAACGCATGTTCAGTTCGCGCAACTGGCCAACGCGACCGTCTTCCAACTCAATGTAATCGCCGATGCTGATGGAGCGGTCCAGCAGGATGATGATGCCGGAAATAAAGTTCGACGCGATCTGCTGAAGCCCGAAACCAATGCCCACACCGAGCGCGCCACCGAAAACCGCGAGTGCTGTGAGGTTGATGCCCATGACCTGCAGCAAGAGCAGAAAAAGCACCACATACAGACCGATTTCGAACAGCTTCGCGAACACCTCTCGGGTCGCAGCATCGAGCGATGTGCGGGTTCGAATCGCCTGTTTGCCCACGTCGTTCGATAACCGGCCAAGCCAAAAAAGGATGGCCCCGAACAGGAGCGTGCGCAGGAGCGCATAGAGCGAAACACGAATGTTGCCGACCGAGAGGTCGACACCGTCCAGGTACCCAATCACGTCGTCCAGCCAGCCAAATACGTGCAACACGGCCATGGGAATCCCGATCCAGAGTGCAATCGCACGGATCATGCTGCTGGTGACAAACCGATCGGCAACGCCGTAGAGCAGCAAAACGACAGCCAAACCCTGGGCCCCGACCACAACCCCGTTCTGCTCAAACGTGCGCATTGCAACCGTCGCAGCAATGCCAAGCATGAAAATACTGAGCACAGGAAAAACGATGCCGCGTCGTTTAAACACGAACTCGGCAAGCTTCGGCATGCGGGCCCGGGTTACAGGTGCGGTACTCCAGGCGCGCACACGGGCCACCAGAACAGAGGCACCCAACCAGGCGATGGCTACGGCCAGTAAGGTGGCGCCGAGTTGCGCGTACAGCTCAGGACTGGTCCCCCAGGCCACAACATTGGCCCGGCCCTGCTCCAAGGCGTCTGTCACACCCTGCAGCCAGCGGCCGATTGCTGGTCCGGAATCAGCCATCGATTTGTGCTCCTCTTATTGTTTTGGACGCACCGGCTGCTCAGCGGATGCCGCTGAGCAGCCGGTCAAACAGGTCCGCACCAGTGATGATCAGCGGCTTGTCCGTCCAGACCAGCACCACATCGTGATCGATGATGCCTTTGCGGTCCTGCTTCGACAGCTTGAGCTGCTCGACCACGCTGTCGAGCTTAATTTTTGGGTTTTCAATGATGATCGGCCGGTGACAGAAGCTGTAGGGATCGACAGTGTCCCCTTCCAGCAACGCCGCGCGCAAAAAACCATCCGCATCGAGCAGCAACTGCGGCCTGCCCTCCAGGTCAGCCAGGATCACCCATTTGCGCCCTGAGGCGTGCACCTGCTGCAAAAACGGGTCGCTGGTTGTGGCCTCAAACGCCGGCACGCGCGGGAGATCAACGTCAGTCGGCAGGCGCAGCACGCTGCGCTCATCAACCGGAGAGCCTTCATGCACCACCGC
>DHQM01000023.1:5007-8949 GCA_002408105.1 Gammaproteobacteria bacterium UBA5338
ACATCGTCAATCTCGAGAAAATTCAGTGCGCCGATCCCCTCGACGGTGCCGATGTCGCTGTCGTGGTGCTCGACGTGCTTGACCAGAATGTCCTTGATGACCTTTTCGCGGAAATACTCAGCAGACTCCTTGCCAAGCCAAGCGTCCAGGATCATGGCGGCCGGCTTGGCCACCGGATACAGCAGGAACTGATAGATTCGCAACACCGGACCGAGCAACGACGCCATCTTGAGGGCATTTCTCGAAAAGTACGCCTGCGGAAAGATTTCGCCCAGGAAGGTGATCACCACGGTAGAGAACAGGAAGGCGGCCACACCGGCCATGACCGAATTGGACAGCAGCGTAAGCAGCACGTTGATGCCCACGTTGCCCCAGAGAATCGTGGTGAGCAGGAAGTTCGAATCACTGCGCATCTTCAACACCCGGGCAGCGCTCGGGTTGGTGTCTGCCTCCACTTCTAGCTGCAAACGCGACAGCCCAAAAAATGCGAGGTTCAGCCCAGAAAACATCGCGGACTGTGACACACAGAAAGCGATTCCAAACCACACAAACGTTTCAGTCATGCTGGGCCCCCAGTGCTGCCCCGGGGAGAGTTAGGTCGCGCATCCAGCCATTCCTTCTTGTTGCTCATTGGGGCGCGATCGTAGCGTATTTCTCAACGCTGATTTTCGCGGGGACTGCCTGAACGGCGCATTCCTCCAGTCCAACGCACCGCCGCTGGCACCTATCAGCCACCGAACCAGAGCGACGCCCAGCCATCGCCACGCCATTGCGGGTCGCGGCAAGCGTCATCGAACGGGTGTAGGAACCTGGTGTCAATCGGACTGGTCGCCACCGGGGGTTGCGCTGAGCGCTCCGGGCACCTGCCGCTCGGCTGATCTTTGGCGCTTCGGGGATGCAGGGGGGGCTAGCTGCGCTCGAGCGCACGGATCCAGGCCCATTGCGCTCAATCACACCGACGTGAGCGGCATCAACAAGCGCTGCGCCCGCAGAAGAGGGGCGTACGAGGACAAGGTCAAAGCACGCTGGAACTGCCGCTTCCCAGGGCACGGGGACGATAGGGCACGACGAGATCCGGTGAATCGTTGCAAAAAGCTGCTGACTCATTGATGATATGATATATCTTTGCTATAAAGGCGCCGAAAACCAGACTCTTGGCATCCAAAAAGAATACCCCACGGCAATGGCCGCAACCAGATCGCTGCAACATCCTCTCCGGCTTCGAGGGCGCTGGAAAGACCAGGGTCCTGAGCGCCAAGGTCTCGACAACCATGTCGGGCGGCGCGTGGCGGTCGCTGTCAACAACGTGAGCGAAATCAATATGGAGGCCAGCACCGTGCAGAACGAGGTGCAGCTGAACCGCAGCGAAGAGAAGTTGGTAGAAATGAAGGAGTACCTGGACTCGACTCAAGCCCACCGGGAGGAGTCATTTGGGCACATGCGCCAAGAGTTGGTGTTTGTCGGCCAGAACCTGGACCGGGATCAACTCATCCGGGCATTCGACGACTGCCTACTCAGCGAAGAGGAGGTGCTGGCGAAGTGCGCGTATTGGCAGGGCCTGCATGACCTCTTTCCGGCGTGGGAGAACCAAGCATGACAGCGGGACGTGCAGTTGATGGTGTGCGTGTGCGCCAAACGGTGTTCAGCGACGCGCCGGATGTCCTGGCCGACATCTACCAAGAAAGCGCCAACATGGCAGTCTGGCGGCGCCAACCCGAGGCCTTCGTCACCGAGGAGTGCCGGCAGGCGCTTACAGAAAGAAGGTTCACCGGATCCAGCACAGCCCTGTCCAGCATGCAGCTCCAGCATCTGGACGAGGCGATCCCAGAGCTCGTCCCCTACCCGCACCTGCGCGCGGACGTTCAATCGCTGGCAGAGATGTTCATCTGCCTGTTCGGCCTTCAGGCCGTGGGCCTTCGCATGACGCCACTGGCCAAGGCCATGTGCCCTCGATTTCATGTCGACCGGGTGCCCTGCCGGCTGGTCACTACCTACCTGGGCAAGGGCACTGAGTGGCTGCCCCATCACAGGGTCGATCGCAGCAAACTCGGCGCTGGAAACGGTGGCCTGAGCGATGCTGAGAGTGGCCTGTACTCAGATCCTGATGCCGTTCAAACCCTAGCCCACGCCCATGTAGCCCTGTTGAAGGGTGAGTTGTGGGAGGGCAACGAGAATGCCGGACTGGTCCACCGTTCACCCGCGATTGGACCTGGCGAACAGCGGCTATTGGTCACAATGGACTGCATGTGAGCCCGGGGCCGACTGTACCTAACCAGCCGCTGGCCCGGCACGCACGCGCCTTACTGGGAGGATCACCCCAGTGGATTGAACGGCGGTCCAACACCGAGCGGGCCAAAGTTTTGCTGGCAACCAAATGAGGGTCACATGGTGCTTTTCTACAAACTGACGGTGGGCGCGGCGCTCACCGTCGCTCTGACCAGCGGCCCTGCCGCAGCGCAAAACCAACAGGAACATGGAGGCCATCACTCGCACGAACCGCACCCCGAGATGCAGGCTTCGGACGCTGGAGCCGGTCAGGGTGCCCATGTGCATGGCCTTGCAGAACTGCTTGTCGTTCTTGATGGGGCACAACTCGATATCGAGCTGCATTCTCCGGCCATGAACCTGCTCGGGTTCGAGCACCAAGCCACCAGCCCCGAAGAGCAGGTCATCGTAGAAAACACCAAGGAGTTGTTGGCAAACGCCAGCGGCCTATTTCAACTGAGCCCTGCCCACTGCCAGTTAAGTCACCACCGGGTGGACTTTGGCAGCGTTGTCGAGCAGCGCAGCACTCCAGAAGGCAGCGGCCACCGCGGTGCCGATGAACACGGCGAGCACGACGACCATGGCCACAGCGACATCAGGGCCCACTACCGCTACCACTGCGACCAACCAGGTCAATTGAAATCGCTAACGACCCGCATCCCTATTGAATTTCCAGGAGTTGAGTCACTGCAGGTACAGTGGGTCATCGACAACCGGCAGGGAGCGGCAACATTGAATGAACACCGGCACCACCTCAACTTCAGGTAAACCGCTGCAGGGCAATTGCGTATGAGCAACATCCCTCGAATTCTCGATCATGCAGAGGCCAGCTGCCGTGCCAGCGGCGCCAGGCTGACCGAGAAACGCAAGCGAATCCTCTCGGGTTTGCTCGGGTCCAACAAGGCGCGATCCGCCTATGAGCTGATTGATTACATGCACAAGGAGTTCGACGAATCCCTCCCCCCGACGACGGTCTATCGCATTCTCGACTTCCTCATCAGCGAGAACCTCGTGCACAAGCTTCACTTGGCCAACAAGTACATCGCGTGCTCCCACATCAGTTGTGACCACGCCCACGAAGTACCGCAATTTTTGATCTGCAACCAGTGCGGCAATGTAAAAGAAATTGGGATACAAAAAACCCTCATCAGAACCTTAGAACGCAATGTGGAGGAGGTGGGGTACTTCCTTCAAAGCCCTCAACTGGAGCTGCATTGCCTGTGTGGCGACTGTGCCCACCAATCGGCGTAGCGGCAATTCAAGGAGACACTCAGTGAGACTTGCATTCACGAACGCTGACAAAGCGGCCATTGGTCTTTCTGTGGTTTGCGCAGCGCACTGCTTGTTGTTCCCGGTCGCCTTGGTTTTTCTTCCTGCCGTGGCCGCCACAGCCTTTGGGGACGACCGCTTCCATCAGTGGATGCTTCTTGTGGTGCTACCCATCAGCGTACTTGCGTTGACTGTTGGGTTCCGCCGCCACCGCAAAACGAGCGTCCTGGCCATTGGCTTGCCGGGACTCGCTATTCTCACCTTAGCGGCGCTCGTCGGCCACGATTGGTTCGGCGAGACTGGAGAGGCGGCCGCATCGGTGCTCGGCGCCTCACTCATCGCCCTCAGCCACCTTCGCAACCATGCCTTATGCCAACGCTTCCAGGTTGGCTGAGAAACAAGGTTTCA
>DHQM01000073.1:0-7634 GCA_002408105.1 Gammaproteobacteria bacterium UBA5338
CCCTCCGGCGCGACCGCCGAGCCCCGACATCACGGAAGAAGAGGACCCCAACATGTAAAGCCGCAACCCACCGTCCCACTGGGGGCTTGCAAGCCAATGGCTGTCCGCGGCCTGCGTCACCCTGCTGGCCGGCGGAACCGGAAGCACCCAAGCGTCGAACCCCGAGTACCAGGCGTTTTTTTCCTTGGCGTGCTCGTCCGCACCCTCGGGCAGCTTGCTGGAAGACGTCTGCTTTGCTTCCGCGACGAACATTTCCGCGGACAGCGAAAGCTCCCTCAACCCCAGTCAGCCGCTCGCCAGCGCCGATGCCCCGCTACAGCGTGCACGGGAGAAAGCGCAGGACCTCTCCGGCACCGAGGTCGCGACTTTGCCGGTCACGCCCAAAGCAGCGATCCGCGTGGGACCCCTGTCCTTGCTGCTCAACACGCGCGCCACATCGACGGACCGTGAACTGGGGGACGGCGAGCGCGGCTACGAAGCCGACCAGTGGAGTCTGGAGGTGGGCGCCGATCAGCGGTTATCCAACCGCGCCGTGGTTGGAGCATTCATGGCCTACCAACACAGCAACCTCGATTTCGATCAAGACCTGGCGACCAGTTTCGCGGCACCGCCCAACGCCGGCGGAATTGATCAGGACCAGCTGTCATTTACGCTGTTTGGCGCCTACAGCGCTACAGACAGCCTCTACATCGATGCCAGCGCGGGCTTTGGCATCAGTGAAATCGACTTCACTCGCAACGCCGTGGCGCAAGACTCGGGTGGCACCTTTACCGTTCCCGTTCAGACCGAGGCCAGTGCGGACGGCACGGACTACTGGGCAAGCGCGGGTTTGGGCTGGGGGGCCACCTACAGGCACGCGACTCGCCTGGGGGTATATGGAAGGGCCACCTACGCCCGCGCCGAGGTCGACGGCTACACCGAAGCCGACATCAGCGGGACCGGCTTCAATCTGGCTGTCGGCAAGGCACAGCACCGCTCCCTCACCACGACCCTCGGCCTCAGCGCCAGCCACACCTTCGGCATGAGCTGGGGGGTCGTTGTTCCCCAGGTGCGAGCCGAGTACGAACGGGAGTTTGAAGACGATCCAGTGGCGGTTCAATCCGCCTTCGTGCTGGTGCCCGATACAGGCTTTTCGCCGGCCGGAGAGAAACCGGACTTGCACTACTTCACGATGGCGGCAGGCGCGCAAGCCATTTTCCCGGGCGGTTGGCTCGGCTTCCTCGAACTGCAGTCCCTGCTCGGCCACCGGGATTTCGACCGCACCCGGATTGCTGCCGGACTGCGCGTCGAACTGTAGATCGACGCGACCGTGTTGCCCATCCGCCGCTTCATGATTCGGGCCATGGGCCTGTTGTGTCTCGCCTGCGGCGCCGCCGGAAATCCAGACAGCGATCCGGCGACCGCGCTCGAAGTGGTCGATTGCCTGCTCCCCGGGAGACTCATGCAGCTGGGCACTGGAGCGACCTACCTCAGCGCACGCCAACCGGCTCGGCTTCCCGCGAAGAGCTGCGCAAGCCGGGGCGGCGAGTACGTATTGGGGTCGCGTGCTGATTTCCGCGCCGCGCTGCGGGTGTGGGAAGACCAAGCCATGGCGGGAGATGCCGAAGCCCAAGCGCAGGTCGGCGAAACCTACGAGAAGGGCCTCGGTGTTGCACCGGACTACGCCCTCGCGGCGGTCTGGTATCGGCGCGCTGCGGAACAGGGCCTGATTCGCGCACAAGTCAACCTCGGCACCCTCTTTGAGCGTGGACTGGGCGTACCACGGGACCCTACACAGGCCTTGTACTGGTATCGACGAGCCGCTGGTCTCGACAGTGCCATCGCACTCGACCCAGGCGCAACCGCGCAGATTCAGCCCCCACGGGCCGACTTGTCCGACCAACACCAGTTGGTGGAGCGACTGACCCAGGCGCTGAACCAGACGCGCAGCGATCTTGATGCCGCAAGGGATCAACTGCGCACCCGCGAATCGGCGCTGCTGGATCAACGCCAACAGCTGATCGCTGCTGAGGCGGCGCTGGATTCCGGAACCCCCGCAGCACGCAACCGGGTGCACTCATTGACCGCCGACCTCGCCGAGCATGAGGCTGAACTGGCCAAGCTGCAGCAGGCAGTGGCTCGCCTGGAAACCGACCGCGCCGAACAGCACCGGTTGTTGCTAGCGGCGCAAGCCCATCCAAACACCGCCGTACCCCTGACCGCACCGAGCTTCGAGATCATCGAGCCGCCATTGACGGCCACGCGGGGGCCGCTTGAAATCCCAACGAGGATGCACTCCACCAAGGAGCTGATCGGCCGGGTGACCGCACCGGCTGGCTTGCTGTCCCTCTCAGTGAACGGCGCTGCGCAGTCTGCTTCACTCAACGGCCTGTTTCGCCTTGCCCTCGAGGTCGCAGCCGTCCGCGTCCCCGTTGAGGTTGTCGCGGTCGACCAGCAGGGACAACGCAGCGCGCTGGAATTTGTTCTGGTGCCCACTTCACCCGCTCCGAGTCCACCCCCTTCACCCGCCCCGCCACCTGTTGAATTCGGCCGCTACCACGCGCTGATCATTGGCATTGACCGATACCGACACGAGGGAATGCGCCCCCTAAAAACCCCGATCGCCGATGCGACCCGACTGGCGGACCTGTTGAGTGACCAATACGGGTTTGCCGTGGAACGGCTCGAAAACCCGACCCGCTACGAAATACTGTCTGCCCTCAATCGCTACCGCGAGACCCTCAGGGAGAACGACAATTTGCTGCTGTACTACGCAGGACATGGCGCGCTGCTGGAGGGCGATGGTGTGACGCGAGGCCAGTGGCAGCCCGCGGATGCCGAACCCAACAACCCGGCAAACTGGATCTCGAATACCGCCATCACGGATCAGCTCAGCATACTGCGCGCCAAGCAGGTGTTGGTCATTGCCGACTCCTGCTATTCAGGCGCACTGACCCGCTCTTCGGTGGCCCAGCCTCCTGCACTGGACGACCGGGCCGCACGCCAGAGATGGCTGCAGCAAATGGCCCCCAAGAGATCTCGAACAGCGCTGACATCGGGCGGCCTGGCACCGGTGCTCGACGCTGGGGGCGGCAACCACTCGGTGTTTGCAGCTGCGTTACTGGACGCGCTGGCCGACAACCGCGAGGTACTCGAAGCCCAGCGCCTGTTCCAGCTGATCGCGGCGCGGGTTGCATTGGCCGCCGAACGCTTTCGCTTCGAGCAAACCCCGGAGTACGCACCGATTCGCTTTGCCGGTCATGAGGCCGGTGATTTCTTTTTCGTGCCCGTCGCCGACGGCTGATGGGCGATGCTTGTGCTCGCCAACTCCACTCCACTGACGAGGCCGTCGCGAACAGCCCGCCATCGAGACCGAGCGGCGCAACACCCACGCCCACGTCCGATGCGATTCGGGACGTGGAGCACCGAGATCCGCAACACCCAACCATGACAACAAGGAGAGGCACATGAGCTGGTTCAGCAAACTGTTTGCCGGAGGCGCCGGGGAGGTCATTGACAAAGTTGGCAACACCATCGACCGGTTTCACCTGTCCGGAGAGGAGAAGCAGGCGTTCAAGCTCGAGCTACAGCGGGCGCTCATGCAGCGCGAATCGGAAATCGAGCAGACAATCCGCAAGAACCTCGAGGCCAAGGAACGCATCCTGGTGGCCGAGTTGCAACAAGGCGATACCTACACCAAACGGGCACGCCCGACGGTGGTGTACTTCGGACTGGTGATGATTGCGCTCAACTACTTTGTGCTGCCGGCGCTGCTGCTGGTATCCGGCAACTCCGACAAGCTGGTGAACTGCACCACGACCATGGTACCAAACGCACAGACTGTCACCTCCTGTGAACGCGAAACATTGTTCCCCCTACCTCAGGAATTCTGGGTGGCCTGGGGAGGGATTGTGGCCACCTGGGCCGTCGGCCGCAGCTTCGAAAAGTCCGCCGCCAGCAACCGGGTCACCCGTGCCATCACTGGGTCGCGCAAGCACAGCTCGTTGCTGGATGACGACGAAGCGGTGGGCTGACACCGAGGCAATTCGATGCGGATCATCAATCACCTTCTTCAAGACACCGCTGGGCTCAGTTTTGAGTTCTCGACACCCAACTGCAGCGGCGAATTTCGCGACGGCCTGCCCGACACCCTGGTGATTCATTTCACTGGGGGAAGCAGCGCAATCAGCTCCGCACGACATCTGTGCCAACCCTCAGCCCGCGCCTCGGCGCACTTGGTCGTCGGGCGCGAAGGTGAGGTCTACCAACTGGCACCGTTCAACCAGGTCACCTGGCATGCCGGAGCAAGCAGTTGGGAAGGTCGCACCGGTCTGAACCACTACTCGATCGGGATCGAATTGGACAACGCGGGCCAACTCACCGAGCACGCTCCGGGGGTGTACCGAACCTGGTTCGAGAAAACGATCAGCCCAGGCGAAGTCTTTTTCGGGCGACACCGCAACCAATCGACCACCACCGCCTGGCATGCCTACACGGAAAAGCAAATTCTGCGGACTTTTGCACTGTGCGAGGTTCTGGTCGACCACTACCCGATCGCCCGAATCCTCGGCCACGAGGAGATCGCTCCGGTCCGCAAGCTCGACCCTGGCCCAGCGTTCCCTCTGGACAAACTTCGCGCGCAGTTGCTCGAGAACCCGCGCAATCAGGACGCGGAAGCCGTTCAATCGAGCAACCCGGCCGCGCGGGTCATCGCCAATAGACTGAACGTTCGCAGTGGCCCCGGCGTCGGGTTTCCGACCGTCGATCCGCCACTGGTGCGCGGCGAACAGGTGCGGGTCTTGCATACGCAGGATGGGTGGGCCAAGGTGGAGCGAACGCGCCACGGGTGGGTGAGCGCACAGTACCTGGATCCCTAAGCCGCCTGCCATCCCATGGGGTGCTGTGCGCTGCGAACCGTCTGAGAACAGCTCATTTGGAGGGGCCCATGCGCTACCTATTGACGACACGCATCCAGGCCCCAAGGGGTCACGTCGCTGCCTGCCTGCGAGACGCCGCTCGTTGGAGTCAGTGGCAGGAAAGTCTTATCAGCCACAGGCTCACCGCTGGCAGAGCAAACGAGGTCGGCGCCAAGACCCAGATGGTGCACCAATTCGGTCGCCGTCGTACCGAAATGATCGAGACCATCGAATCCAATCGGTTGCCAGAAGAGCTGACAGCAACCTACGAGGCCCCTCGCGTTTGGAATCGCGTGGTGCATCGGTTCATTGAGGTCAGCCCGAAGGAAACTGAATGGCAGTTCGACTCTGAATTCATCTGCACCGGCCTGGTCCGCATGCTGGCAACTGTGGCGCCAGGCCTGTTTCGAAAATCCAGCAAGCAATCAATGGATGCGTTCAAGCAGTTTGTAGAGACGAATTCAGCAGCGATGGAGGGTTGATGTTGGCCACCATGCATGGGAGGCAGCGGCGCTGGGAGCCAACGCCTTGGCTTACACCAGCGCTCGCCTTCGTGGTGGGTTGGACGGGACCGATGGCGGCGCGCGCTGCGCCTTTCAACGAAGGGGACTGGGCTGAACGCAGCAGGGCGGTGCTGGCGCCGTTCAAAGCCGAACTGGCGGCAACGCTGCGCCAGGGCCTGGAACAAGGCAGCGAACACGCCATCCGTGTCTGTCAGGTGCAGGCCCCCACCCTTGGCGCGCAGTTCAGCGGGGAGCAGGTTGAAGTGGGCCGCACAAGCCACCGGCTGCGCAATCCGGACAACCGGCCACGGGATTGGATCCAACCGCTGCTCGAAGACCAGCTCACCGATCCAGAATCGCGCGAGTCAAGGGTGGTTCGCTTGCCCGATGGCGGGGTGGGGTACGTCGAGCCCATCGTTGTTCAACCGCTGTGCCTGACCTGCCATGGCGCCTCGCTCGATTCAGCAACCACCACGGCGCTGCGGGAGCGCTATCCCAATGACGAAGCGACCGGTTTTCGCCTGGGGGAGTTCCGCGGTCTATTCTGGGTCCAGTGGGCTGAATCCGCGGCTCTCACCCCACCGGCAGAACCTGCACGGCGCCACCCCCAAGCAGCGGATTGAAGTGGACGACTTTGGCTCCGAGGGTGACCCACTCCCGCTGCCCCGAGATCAACCCCCGTCCAGTTCCCCGACGGCCGGGTCCACCGGTCAGGCACAAGCAACCGGCATCAATATTCGATCCGGTAGGTCGCGCCGAATCGCCGGCCAAGAGCAGGCACTTCGGTGAAGCTGCCGTAGATTTCACCCGCCTGCTGCGCGTAAGCCGTGACGTACTGCGCATCCAACAGGTTGTACACACCCACGCCAAACTCACCGAGCCTGAGGCGCAGCCGCGCTGTGGCATCCAAGGTGGTGTAGCCATCGATCGCAACCGCATTGGGGCTGCCATCATCGAAGGCGTCATCGTAGTCACCCACCCGGTTGACCTGCAGCAGGGCACTGTAGACCGGACCTTGCCACCCCAAGTAGAGCAATGCTTTGGGTGGCGAGACCTCCCACGCTGATACCGCCTGCCAGCCTTCCCCAGGTGTCCTGGTTTCACCGCGCTGCCAACTGCAGGCCGCGCCCCAGTAGAACGCGCCCTCGGTGAAATAGGTCAGGTTGCCTTCAACCCCATAGACCCGCTGGTCCTGGTCCAGCATCGTGGCCAGCTGCCCATCAAAGCGCGCTGTTTTGTCGGATCGGTTGTAAAACAAGGCCACTTGGGCTTCGTAGCGGCTCGAACGGGCTCGCCAGCCAAACTCGGTGGCATCCGTTCTGATCGCGTCAAGTGACGAGTCATCCACACTCGCAGGCTGGGCAACACCGGTGGATACGGGCACTGAGCCTGGCGGCTGCGCGCCACGGAGCAGGCGCGCGACATCGGGAAGCTCGAAGCCCTGGTTGAACCCTGCGAACAGCGATTGCTGGTTGTCCAAACGGACCACCGCACCGAGGTTGAACACCAACGCGTCATAGTCAATGGTGCCACCTGACAGCACCGCTGGAGACGGCTGTACCCCCAGCAGCCCAAAAACTGATTCGGTGATGGGTACGTAATCCGAGATTGCAGCCTCGGTGTCCTGATAGCGAAGCCCCGCCTGCAACGACAGGTTGTCGTTGATCGGCCAGTCGAGTTGGACGAACAGCGCACCACTGGTGGTGTCCACGTCGGGCGAATAGTCGAAACGCGTGTTCAACGGGGTGTGAACCAGCCCACCGCTGGCACTGTAGTCGGACAGCTCGTACTGGGTCGCATAGGCTTCGTTTTCATCCCGCTCCCAATCGAAGCCCCAGACCAGCCGGGCTTCGGGGCCAAGCCAATCATCCAGTGCTGTGCTGATGGTGGTGCGCAGGCCATACACCTGCACCTCGTTGGTCGACTGATTCACAAAGGGCGTTGCAGGAATGCTGAGCGCCGGGATCGCGGGCAACAAACTGGGAAATGGAAAGAACCTGAAATCCTCCGTTCGCCAGAACAGTTGAGCGGTCAACTCGTGCCCCCCGGGTACGGGCTGTTTGTAGTCCAGGTGCACCAAACTGCGCCGGGTATAGGGTTGATCGTTCAGCTGCAGTCCCTTGATCGCACGTGCCGCGACCTCTGCACCGAAGAGCGCGGGCAGGCCAGGTCCGCCGAAATACGCGGCGTACTCACTGTCTTGGTCATCCCTGAAATCCTGGAAACTCAGTGCCAA
>DHQM01000073.1:7822-15409 GCA_002408105.1 Gammaproteobacteria bacterium UBA5338
GCGATGTCCCAGTCCAGCCTCAGGTGCAGGTCTCGGGTGTTCGTGTCGTGTCGTGAAATCTGGGCCGCGTCAGGGGAGATGCGGTTTCCATGGCCATCGAAGTGGCTGTTCCTCTGCTCGAAACTGCCGCTGGCCCGCACCCCGAATGCCCCACTGCGCCACCCGATGGACTGCGAAACCGCGTACTGGTCACCGTCTTTTGGGTCCGCGGTGAAGGCAGCGACGCCCACCTCGGTGGAGAGGCGCAACCCCTCCCCTTCGGCGGATTTTGTAACGATGTTAATGATCCCACCACTCGCCCCCGCGCCGTAGACGGCAGTGGCCCCGGAGATCACTTCAATGCGCTCGATCTGGTCAACATGCAGGGCATTCAATTGCCTGCTAATACCGCGCACGGAGTTCAGCGAAACCCCATCGATCAGGTACAGGGGTGGGCGCCCCCGCAATGTTTGGGTGAAATTGGTCAGTGTCTGAGAGCTTGGACCAAGACCTGGCACGACTTTCCCGAGGGTCTCCGACAGGCTGGCTCCCCCCACCAGCTGCTGCTCCAATTGGTCGCGGTCAATCACCTGGACCGACTGGGAAAGATCCATGACGGTGTGTCCGGTTCGGCTGGCTTGCACGACCACCACCTCGGTGCCGGCGGCCTGCGTTACGTCCGCGATTGACAGGCGCACAGCCACCAGCAAAACGCTTAAGCTGAAGCACAAGCGGACGGGCCCGTGGACTTGTGCCCTTCGGGCAGAACGACACCTCATCAATACCTGACTCCTCGAACCAAACAGATCGGTCCACGTCACCGCCGTTGCGCCTCAAAAGCACCGGATCAGATGACAGAAAAGCCAAGTCTGCTGCGGGACACGGTTATGCGTATACGAACCGTTCGCATTATTGTTTATGAATGCAACCGAGTCAAGACGAGGGATATGCCCTGGGCGGCGTACCAAGCTAGACCATTGCGTGGTTCAAGCCGGCACACGGCAGAGCGCGGGTTCACTCGACTCTTGCGGCGTTTGGATCCAGCGTGAGCGTGAGCGTCAGTGCCGTGAGGCAAAGCGAGGGTCCGAGGGCCTTCCCTGCAATCTGCGCCGTATGAGCCCCAAAAGAGCCTTCTGCTTGCCCAAGGGAAGCTCTGTACCGCCCTGCAGATGACATCCGCATGCGAGGGCGCGACTGGGCAACTTGACCATCCTCAAGTTGTTCGCTTAACTGCGCGCTTTTGCGCCCCACCTACAGGCAATCCCTGGTGTGGACCCGCACGCCCTGGCCGGACTGGCTGCCCACCCACAAGGACAAAACCCATGGATACATTGGAATCGTTCGACATCCAGGCACTGGCAGAAAACGCCCAGGCCTTCATCGCCCTCTACGGCCTAAAGATCATCGCCGCCATTCTGATTTTTGTGATCGGACGCTGGGTGACAAAGTTGGTCACCAGCGGCGTGCGCAGAGCGATGGAATCGCGCGAAGTCGATCCGACCCTGGTCGGGTTCACCTCGGCCCTGGTTCAGTACGCGCTGCTGGCGTTTGTGATCATCGCAGCGCTCGGCGAGCTTGGGATTCAAACGGCATCGTTTATTGCCATTTTGGGGGCCGCTGGCCTCGCGGTGGGCCTGGCCCTGCAGGGGTCGCTATCGAACTTCGCCGCCGGCGTTCTGATCATTCTGTTCCGCCCGTTCAAGTCGGGGGATTTCATTGACGCTGGCGGAGCGATGGGGATCGTGGAGCAAATCCACGTCTTTCACACGAAGATGCGTTCGGCCGATAACAAAGCCATCATCGTGCCGAATTCATCGATCATGGGCGGAAACATCACCAATTTCTCGGCGAAGGAAACGCGACGGGTCGACTTGGTGATCGGTGTGAGCTACGACGCTTACATTCCTGATGCGAAAAAGCTGCTGCGAGAAGTTGTCGAGTCCGATGAGCGGGTACTGGAAGACCCTGCAGTGTTCGTGGCCGTGACTGAACTTGCAGACTCCTCGGTCAACTTTACCATTCGCGCCTGGGTGAACTCCGCTGACTGGTGGCCCACCCTGTGTGACCTGACCGAGAACATCAAACTCAAATTGGATGAGGCGGGAATCGGCATTCCCTACCCACAAATGGACGTACACATCGCCAAAGAAGCGTCCTGAAGCCACCCACGAACAGCCATGCAGGAGACACAATTAGTGCGGTACAAGAATGCAATTTGCCTGGGCATCCTGGCGGTCACCGGAGTCACCCATGCTGCTGAGGAGACGGAACTGGGAGTCTGGACCGGCGACGCTGAACTCGGTTACGTGGCCACCACCGGAAACACCGAAACCACCACTGCCAATGCAAACCTTGACTTCACGCAGGAGCAAGTGAAGTGGCGCAACAACCTGCGCCTGGAGGCGTTGAACACATCCGAGGATGAAGTGACCTCGGCGGAACGGTACCTTGCGGCCTGGAAAACCGACTACAAAGTCACGGATCTGAACTTCTTGTTCGCCACCGCGCAATATGAAGACGATCGATTCAGCGGTTACGACTACCAGGCAACCGCTGCACTCGGTTATGGGCGTACCGTGATCAGCAACCCGGCCCACAAGCTGAACCTTGAGATCGGCCCTGGTTTTCGCCACAGCGAGCTGGAAACTGGCGGATCAGAAGACGAAGCCATCGTGAAACTGGCCGCGAAATACCGCTGGGTGCTGTCGGAGACTGCCAAGTTTTCCCAGGATTTAGTTGCCGATGTCGGCGAGGAGTCCACCGTCACCAAATCCATCTCCGCGCTCAGCGCCAAGCTGAACGGGAGGCTGGCTATGAAGGTTTCGTACACGGTGAAACACGAATCCGAAGTCCCCGCCGGCAGCGACAAAACCAATACCGAAACCTCAGTGGCGCTGGTCTACAGTTTCCTATAACGCACCACCAGCAACGCGGCGCCCAACGTGAGACACGCGGCGCCGCACCCATTGACCCCGCTTCAGCTTTTCCGGCGCCGGAGGTTTTCGAGGGCTTTACCGAAGATGCACGCGCATGAGCTCTTACCCTTTGCTGGCGTCTTGTTCGGTCTTGCTGCAGTTCCCAGCGCAAGCGTCGCTTTGGTTGTTGGCCGCACACTGCAAGGCGGGGTAGGGACCGGCTTGGCGGTGATCATCGGCATCCTCTGCGGTGACCTGGTGTTCATCCTCCTCGCCCTGGCAGGTGTTCACTGGCTGATCCAGTGGGCAGGCCCCCTCTTCGCAGGCATTCGCATCGTCGCTGGTCTTGGGCTGATCGGCTATGGCCTGCTTCTGCTGTTTGGAACGAAACAGCCTGACGAGGCAAACAACCCGACACTGCATGCACCGCGCACCGGCTCGAGCTTTCTCGCCGGCTTGCTGCTTACCCTCGCAGACATCAAGGCCGTCCTGTTTTACGCAGCACTGCTGCCAGCCCTGGTGCCCGTGCATTCGGTCTCAATGGAAGAGCAGCTATGCGTACTATCGGTGGCGGTCGTTGCCGTGGGCAGTGCCAAGCTGATGTACCTGCTGGGTGCATTGCGCCTTCGCCGGAACCGCGCCTTCAGGTTGTCCCCCGGGCGCGCGCGGCGAGCAACAGGAGGGTTGGCGGTCGGTGGCGGCACCTATCTTCTGGCAACGGTCTAACGGCAGAACAGTGCAATGTGATCGGGAGGTCAACGAGTTGACTCCTCGGCGTCGCGTCGCACCTCCTCCAGGCTTATAGCCAACCAGCCCGATACGTCCGGTCGTCTCTCCGCTGGCACCCGAGGAAGAACCTGATCGAATGCCTTCGCTGCGGACTCCCATTCCCCGACTTCAAAATGAATCAGACCGAGCTGGATCTGCGCATCGATGTCATTGTGGTCGCGCACCAACCGCTCGAGCACCGGAAGTGCGCGGCGCGCTTCACGCGCGAGCAACCAACACCGCGAAAGCAATTTCAAGTTGTCTTCGGTGGCTTCGATCAGCCCAGCGTTCAATGCCTGCTCGAGTTGTGTCGCGGCCTCGAACGGCGCCCCCGCCATCAGTTGAAGTTGAACCATTCGAAGCAAGTGGTCCGCCTCCTGCAACAATCCGAAACGCTCACCGGTCGACAAGGTGGCTGCTGCTCGGGGCATGTCGTGCATCAGACGGTGAAGTGAACTCAGGTTGATCCAGTCGTCCGCGTGGTTGTAGGTTACCAGTAGCCGACGAACCGTTGCCGCGGCTCTTTTCAGGTCACCCAGTTCGTACGCGAGTCCAGCCTGAAGCCGCAGCCAAGGCTCAGGTGGTGGACCCTCATGAAGTTCGATGGCGCGACCAACTGCCGCCAGCGACTGCAGGTGGTCTTCAGCAAGCAGATGACTGTAGGCATACAGCCACTCAACCTGGGCATCCGGTGTGCCACCCTGATCCATCCACACATCAAGCCAATGCAGTGCGGACACTGGATTGCTTAGCGCAAGGTACAAGTGAATCAAATCAAGTATTGCTTGACTCTGCTCCGTGTCTGGCAATGCACTGAGGCGTACGCAAGCCTCGAGTTGAATAATTGCGGATGGCAGGTCGTCATTCAGGATGTGAGCAGTGCCCCTGGCCCGCAATAACATCGCCGCATCAACCGAGTGCGCGGAAACCCGAGTCAATTGCCGCTCGATAAGACCCAGGCCTCGCTCCAACTGCTGGCTCTCTGCAAGACGCTGAACCTGCTGAAGTACCCGATACGTTGCCTCGGTCACCACAGGGCCCATCGTACTTGACCAGGCGTTGATCGCCATCGCGGCCCCGATGGCGCCCAGCACCCAAGTCCACGCGAGGTTGAGAAACAGCCGTCTCCCAATGCTTTTGTAGCGGTGCCGCACATCAACGCCTTCAATTGTGGTGGGGGCCGCTGGCATGCAGGCTGAACTTCAGAGTTTGCACAACATTGTCCCGCGCCACAGGGTGCCCATCCACCACCTGCGGCTTGAACTTCCACCGCTCAATGGTTCGAATTGCGGTTTCTTCGAACACTCGAGGCGGCTTCGCATCAATCACCCGAACGTCACGCACTGAACCCAAGGCAGTAATGGTGAACCCAAGTCTCACCCAGCCTTCAACTCCTTTCCGGGCTGCCTCTGAAGGGTAGCGAGGTCGCACCTGCACCAATGGAACGGGCTCCTGGGTGGACGCAAACCCGTTGTTCAAACCCGATGGAGCGAGTCCAGGCACCATGCTTTCAGTCATTCGACTGCGCATGTCTTGCAACGAGGGATGGAACGCTCCTGCTGCTTCCAACGGCAGCATGTCACGCAATGGATCATGACTGTCAGTCATTTGCGCTGTACTGGCCTGCGGCTTCGGAGGGCTCTCAGAGGCTGGCGCCACGGGGAGAGAAGGAAGCGCTCTCGTCTTCTCTTTCTCGTCGATCCACTCTCTGGACTTCGCAGAGAAGACGATGCGCCTTGGTCCGTCGCTCGGCAATCGCACCTCGCCCGCCATCTTGGTCATCTGCAGCATCGCAACAAACAGCCCTGTTACGGTGACTGTCGCCAGCGCCAATGCGATCGGCGCGCGCAGCCACGAGTTCACTGCATCGCCTCAGTCGCGACCACTGCGTCCATCACGCCAGCCAAACGGATCCGATCCATCACGGACACCAGAACGCCGGTGGGTACACTCTGATCAGCGACAACAACCACCGCTCTTCCTGCGTGGCGGGAGCGGTGATCACGGATGACCGCTGACAACCGGCGAGGGTCTACAGGTTCTTCAGCAACGAGTATCGATCGTTCGGCGTCGATGGTAACCACAATCGCCGAATCCGGTTGATCTGTGCCAGTCTGTGCCATGGGACGCTCAACCTGGACCCCGGCATGACGTGTAAAGGAAGTAGTCACGATAAAAAAAATCAACAAGATGAATACGATGTCGATCATTGGAGTCATGTCGACGTCTGCGCCATCCTCAGTCCGATGATTGTTCCGCCTGCGGTACATCATTCCCAGACACTTTGCGTTCGAATCAGCCGGCGCTCGAGTTCCCATTCCAGCCATGCGACTGCGGCGAGTCCGCAGAGTGCTACGGACATGCCAGCCAGCGTTGGCAGAGTTGCCCAAGCGATGGCCGCACCCAACTCGCCGGCGACGACAACGTCATCCGTCGCCAGAACATCAAACACACGCATCATTCCCAGCACGGTGCCCAACAGACCCAAACACGGACAGGCGGCCACCAAGCCACGAATCACCAACAGGCTCTGGCGCACCGGAATTTCCACTGCAGCCAACTCCGATCTCCGCTGGACGTGCCCCCACCACGATCCAGGCTCCACATGCAATCGCTCCCCTGAACTCTGTGATTCGCCGCACGAACAAAGGGACATCCGCAGCGTTAGCACTTGGTTGAAGACCAGGCCGGCGATCAACACCCCAGTCGCGTAGACGACCCACAGGACCGGACCGCCGGCCTGCATGAACCTCAGCAATTCAGTCGACGCCAGGGTCATGTTGCGCGGGGACTTTCGAGAGGCTCGATGCAAGGAGACCAGCACTTCGCTCTTCCAATGTCTGTACCATGGCGCCTGCGCCGGCACTCAAAAATGCATGCATGAACAGTAAGGGAACTGCAACCACAAGCCCCAACAGGGTGGTCACCAGCGCTTGGGCAATACCACTTGCCATGACCGCCGGATCCACACCACCGAAGGCTCCCATGCCCTGGAAAGTCGCAATCAGACCGATGATCGTGCCCAACAGACCCAGCATCGGCGACACTGCCGCGAGCAGCTTGAGTACCTTGCAGCCCTTTTCTAGCTGAGGAACTTCTCTGCAGATGGCCTCGTCGAGCTTGCTCTGCAACTGCTCAGCGTTGTCCTTGGTTCCACCGTCCGTCTTTCCTGTGGCAGCGAGGATCACTCGGCCCAACGGGTTGTCTTTTGCCGGTTGCTCAACCTTCCGGAGTTGGCTCCGTACGCGACGCGCGACCCTCAGCTGCACGCCAATCCGGTACAGCCCAACCGCGATCCCGATGCCGCCCAACGCGAGGATCAGGTAGCCCGTCGATCGACCCTGCTCGACACGCTGCACGATGGTGGGGCGCTTGGCCATCACCTCCAGCAGCCTGCCAGACATCGTATCAACAGGTACGTTGATGGCCTCTGCAACGCTGCTCGCTGCAAATGCCTCCAGCATTCGGCGGTTCTTGCCCCTGGGCTGCCAAGGTGACTCTTCCAGCTGTCCCATGGCAGCATTCCATCGCAGCAGGTTCGGACCGGCTGCCGCCATGAATGGCCCCACCCGCCAGACTTCGCGTGTCTGGACCGAGCCGTCTCCAGAAACCACAGGTGCAGCGAAACGGTTCACTTCAGCGTCAGCGATCATGGAGCGAAGCAGTTCAAGCCACAGGGTCTCCAGCTGCTCAATGGTCGGAACTGCCGTCACCGCCCCCCGCAGCCCTTGCAGTGTGGCAATTCGACCGGGGAACTCGGCAGTCACTGTCGATTGTTCGAAGTCGGCCTCAACGGCAGCGACTGATTGCTCGAACCATTCGGTCAAGCGGCTGAGGGTGCTGTCGCCCAACTCCAACCGGTCACGGGTTCGATCCAGCCGCGCCGCACGGTCCTCGTACTCCGCCTAGATCGGAAGAGCACACG
>DHQM01000073.1:15611-15928 GCA_002408105.1 Gammaproteobacteria bacterium UBA5338
ACGGTCCTCGTACTCCGCCTGCAAGACATGCATCTGCTCAGTGAGGCGCGCAACGCGCGCGCGCTCCTCCGCCAACATGACACGTTGATGCTCAAGTGCGGCGAGGAACCTTGACTCGCGTTCCACATACACTTGCTGTGCTTGCCTACCTGCATTCTGGGTTTGTTCGAGCAGCTGCTTGAGCGTCTCAGGTGCTATCGGTTCTGCCCCGGTGCCGGCCGGGCCCAATCCAACAAGCACGAGCAACACCCAACGCGCTCGCCTTATCATGACCCAACCCCCGCGGGACTCAAGGGAACTATCAAGATCGGAAGAGC
>DHQM01000087.1:0-1018 GCA_002408105.1 Gammaproteobacteria bacterium UBA5338
CAATGGCGAAACGATACGGCCCCCCACCAAAAAGCCCGGATCCATGAACCAGCCGGGGTCGTCCGTGAGGTAGGGGCCGCCGGAAAGATCTGACAGGTTGGTGGGAACCACAGTGCGCCCACTCAGGACGTCCACGGGGAAATTGCCCTCCGGGTCGACCCGCAGGCGTGCTCCATTCTGCGCTGGCGGCAGGGTGTCGGCTTCGTCGGGCCTGTCGGTGGGGTCGGTCAGTGGGTCGTCGAGCGCCATTGTGAGAGGCGGAGACAGCAGGCTCAGTAGTGTTGCACACAGCCTGGCACCGATTGCTTGTTTTGGCCGGTGACGTGGATTAAAGCTCCAACCGTACACCCAACTCAAAACTCCGGCCCGGTTCGGGCGCATAGTTGCGCAGAAAAGAGGTCGCATTGCGAATTTCCTCATTGAGCAGATTGCGGGCATTGAAAAACACAGTGGCCTTGGTGGTCGCCCCGAGGCTCCGGTTGTAATTGAGGCTGGCATTGAACAGGTTGTACGCTGCCGTTGCGGTTTCATTCTCGCCCGTGTCACCCTGTTTAAAGGCGTGGGTGAGGCGCAGTTCGGCGTTTAAATGTGAGCGCCGCAACATGACCGCTGTGCCCAGGCGCATGGGGGGCATGCGTGGCACCGCTTCACCATTCTCCAAGCGGGCGTGCACATGGTCTGAAAACAGACTCATGAGCCAATTGTTGGCTGCGGTTTCGAGCAACGGCCACTCAAGCTCCGTCTCGTAGCCGGTGAGGGTCGCGTCCTGCTGGGTGTATTGCATCAGCGGGAAACACTGGCTCGCTGATGCGCAGGTGCCCTGGAATAGCCGCTTCTCCGGGTTATAGAAGGGGCCGTTGGCGGCGCTGGACAGGTTGCGCTGGTAGATGAAGTGATCCACTTGGTTGTAAAACAGGTTCAGTTGCAGCGAGAACCAGGTGGCATCCCAATGCAGACCGATATCCAGCGTGTTGAAGGTCTCCTGTTCGAGTCCACCGGTGTCCACGCCGCTGAAACT
>DHQM01000087.1:1219-3179 GCA_002408105.1 Gammaproteobacteria bacterium UBA5338
CGCGAGATCGTAGGTCTGGGTCGCCAGATGCGGCCCACAAGCCAGCAACTCCTGAATGTCGGGGGCACGCTGGGCATGACTCATGGACAGGCTCAACCAGGCTGTTGGCAGGATGCGCCGGTGTGCGGCACCGGAGACACTGAGGCTGGTGAACTCTGATCGGTCGCGATGAAAGCGGGTGTTGAGCCCCACACATTCGATGGAGGCATGTTGTGTCACTTGTTGCACTTCCGCCCGGGCACCCACCTCCAAACGCCAGTCCTGAATCTCCAGCGTCTCGATGAGATAGCTGCCCAGCATTTTCTGGGTCGATTCTGGGACAAAGGCTTCAACGCCGAGCGCGGAGAAATTCCGATCCAACAGCTGCACACCCGCTGTGCCCTTGACTGGCGCATCTGCCGACCAAGGCCGGGTCACATGTTTGAGTGCGAGTTGCGCCTCCCAGGCCTCGTTGTTGAATTGCGTACCCGGACTGCCCGCCTCAAATTCGTCATGCGCATAGCGCACGTATCCGGTACGTAGACTCAGTTCTGGAACGGCGTCGCCGAGGTCATGGAGCTCTGCCTTGAAGTCGTATCGTGTCTGCGCGGCCTGGATGCGAACGTGTTGAACCACGCCGAGGTCGACATGCACACCTGGTGGAATGCCATAGTCATTTTCATAGCGGTTGACTGCCGCACCGGCGAAACCGAGATTGCCGACCAGCGAAATACCCAGGCTGCCGCCATGCGCCTGGGCATCGGTGTTTTCGATGACATCGGCCGAGGTGATGTAGTCGTCTGCACCGAACTGTTTGATGAGGGCGTCGATGTCCAGCGCGTCGCCGGTAATTTCCGTATCGCTGCTGCGCCGATAAAATCCGTCGGCATGCAGGGCCACCAGGCCCTGGCCGGTTTCCAGCCGAAAACTGGTCGTGCGTGCATCCCCGTTGCTGGCGTACCGGCCTTCAATGGTGCCCGTGACGGGTCGCGTTGGCAAGGTTTCCGGAATCCGGTTGTCGATCAGATTGACGACTCCACCGATCGCGCCGCCCCCGTATTCGAGTACTGCCGGTCCGCGGATGACCTGGATTTCCTCAGCCAGGCTGGCCTCGAGGCTGCTGGCGTGGTCGGGGCTGACTGTGGAGGCGTCGTGGCTGGCGATGCCGTCCTGCATCAGCCGCACCCGCGAGCCGGTCAGCCCGCGGAGCACCGGTAAACCCACCCCCGGACCGAAGGAGGCGTTGCTGACACCGAGTTCTTCCGACAAGGTCTGGCCGAGTGTTGCGCTGGCCTTCATGCGCAGTTCATCACCACTCAATCGACTGCCTGGCTGACGCTGCTGCGGCAGTCCCGCGGACGAGCCGCGCACTTCCATCGGCCCGAGTTCAACCGGCTGATCCTGCGCGTCCGCTGCGTGCCCCACCCCCGACAGGGCCACCGCAGTCAAGATGATTCGATTGAGCAGGCTCACCCGATCGATTCCAAGTAACGCAGCCACTGTTGGGCGGCCCGCCGGGTAAGGACGAAGCGCTCTGATCGACGGAATGCTGCGAGTGCGTCCTGCTGGCGTCCGCTTTCGACATACACGATGCCCAACCACAGCCATGCCTCAGCCAGTTGTTTGGTTGTGAGATTCTCCGCGTCGGCTTTGGTCGCTGAGGCCAAGGCCTCTGCTGCGGCGGTCCATTGGCGCTGCTCAATGTGCAATTGACCCAGACGCAACCAACGCTCTGGCGAGGGTGAACGCGCTATCAGCTGTTCGAGCGTTTTGATGGCCCGCGCGGTTTCGCTCGCGCTCAGCCAGAGATCGACCAGCTGTTCACGCAGTGCGATGCGGTCTTCCAGTTGGCGCTCATCCAGCTGTCGCTCCAATAAGACTGCGGCTTTGTAAGGTGCGCCTTCGTTGCGGTAGAGGCTGACCAGGGTCAGAAGGTCATTGACTGAGCCGTCCAGTACGCCTGCTGCCGCCGCCACCCTGC
>DHQM01000248.1:0-11164 GCA_002408105.1 Gammaproteobacteria bacterium UBA5338
ACCATGACCCGAACCGGGAAGGTGCCGCGGCTGACCCAGCACCGGGAAGAGCCCGAGCTGTCTCTGTCTCCGGAGGACGCCGACCGACTGGGGTGCAAAGCGGGCGACCTCGTTGAGGTTGAAAATGAGCGAGGCCGCCTCGTTCTGCGTTTGCGGTTGGACCCTGGCATGCAGTCGGGGCAGGCCTTCGCGCCCATCCACTGGAACGACCAATACGCCGCCCATGCACGCGTGGGTCAGCTCATCGCGGCTGTGACCGACCCCCATTCCGGGCAGCCGGAATTCAAACAGACCGCCGTGCGGGTTTCGCCTTACCAACCCGCCTGGCAAGGCTTTCTCGTTACACGCGGCCCGATTCCCGCACCTGCGGTGGACTACTGGGTACGCCTCGAACGGCCCCAGTGCGCTCGGTTCGAATTGGCGGATCGGCGCCCGGTCCAGGATTTTCGGCAGTGGCTGCTGGAGCACACCAGTACGCCCTTGGGGATCGATTCCCGCGACGCCACGGTACTTGAGTACTCCGACACGGGAACCGGGCGCACACGCCTCGCGCTCATTGCCGACGACCGGCTCCAAGCCGTCGCCTACCTGGACCCAGCCGGAAGACTCCCGCCTCGGGACTGGATTGAAGAGCAGTTTCACGCCGACCAACTGCCTATCGAGCAACGCCGTGCCCTGCTCGCCGGCCGCCCAAGCTCAGGCTTGCAGGATACGGGGCCGGTCATTTGCTCCTGCTTTCAGGTCGGAAAACACAGCATTCTGGACGTGATCACCCGCCAGGGCGCCACCAACGTCGAACAAATCGGTGCCCAGCTGCAGGCCGGAACCAATTGCGGCTCCTGCATACCGGAACTGCGCAACCTGATCGCGGATGCGAATGCCGCTGCCGACTCCACTGCGCCAGTTGAAGCTCCGGCCGGCATCACCGTCGATGAGGTTTCCGGTGCAGCGCCACAGCCAACCCAACCCGACGCGCGATCGGCAGTGTCCGGCCGCAGCGGTGATTGAACCCCAAAACCGAAGTGTCTTACCCTGAGGAGTACAGCGAATGACAACCACACCATCCCCCGCATGGATCGCGAAAGCCAGCTGCGCCGCACTGTTGGGTCAGGCCCTGCTTGCGCCCACGGCGACTGCGAGCGCGCCCTGGGTGGGCGCCCTCACTGACGGCGACGTCAAGCTGCACCTGCGCTACCGCTTCGAATCGGTGGACCAGGACGGCATTGACAAGGACGCAAGCGCGTCAACACTCAAGACGCGGATCACCTACACCACAGCCCCCTGGCAAGGCTTTCAGGGAAAGCTCGAGTTCGATGACGTGACAGCATTGGGCGGGGAAGCCTACAACAGCACCGCAAACGGTAAGGGCCAGTACCCGGTGGTGGCGGACCCAGCAGGCACCGAGGTAAACCAGGCCTGGATTCGCTATTCACAGGAGCCGTTCTCGGTCACTGCCGGGCGGCAGCGCATTCTGCTGGACAACCAGCGTTTTGTGGGTGGGGTTGGCTGGCGCCAAAACGAGCAGACCTATGATGGGCTCTCTGCGACCTTCAACCCCGTCGAAAACCTGGATCTGTTCTATGCGTACGTGCACAACGTGAACCGGATTTTTGGGCCGGAAAACATGCTCGAAGCGCCCGATTTCGGCGGCGACATTCACCTGCTGAACGCGGCGTATGACTGTGACTGGCTGGGCCGGGTGTCAGGGTATGCGTATTTGCTGGATTTCGAGGATGCCGCTGCACTTTCCAGTGCGACCTACGGTGTGCGCCTGGACGGCAAATACAAAACCGGGGAGCACAGCCTGCTGTACACCGCCGAATACGCGATGCAATCGGACCATGGCGACAACCCCGCCAGCTACGACGCTGACTACTACCACCTGGTGGGTGGGCTCGCACTGCCACAAGCCACCTTCAAGGTTGGGTACGAAGTGCTCGGCAGTGACGATGGCGTGAGCTTCAAAACACCACTGGCGACCGGCCACGCATTCCAGGGCTTTTCCGACAAGTTCCTGCTGACCCCGCCGGACGGAATCGAAGACCTGTACGTCTCCGCATCAACCACCGTCCAGGGCACCAAGCTCACCGCCACCTACCACGACTTTTCGGCAGAAACCGGCGGTGAGGACTACGGCAGCGAGATCGACATCGTCGTTGCCCGCAAATTCTGTGACCACTACACCGCAATGCTGAAGTACGCCAAGTACAGCAGCGACGACTATGCGACCGACACCGACAAGCTGTGGCTTTCGGTTGCAGCCACGTTCTAGCACTCAATAGGCGTGGTCTCCAGTAGGCCACCTTCAAATACGAGGCGCTGCAACCCGCCGGGTGACAAGCACCCGGCGGGTTTCTTTCATTCAAGACTTGGCCTCGGTCCAGCCAATCCTTAGACTGCGCGAACAACAATTAGAAGTGTGGAATCTGGCCGCTCAGGCTTGCGCCAGTCCATCGCCCAGAACCCGGATCCGTTTGCGAAGAGACCACCCCATGCACCCAACCGCCCCGGAGTGGTTTTTGGATGCCATTCAATGCCGCTCGCAGAGCTGCTTTGTCGAAGTCGATGGCTGTCCAATCCACTACCAACACTGGACCAACAGCGGTGCGCCCGCATTGGTCCTCATCCACGGATACGCAGCCCACAGCCATTGGTGGGATTTCATCGCCCCGCAGCTGTTGGACCGCTACCAGGTGGTCGCCCTGGACCTGTCCGGTTGCGGAGACAGCGGGCACCGGGCGCACTACAGCCTGGAGCGATTCGCCCGTGAAGTCGCTGCAGTTGCCGAGCACGCCGAGCTACCGATGCCGTTCGGCGTGGTCGCCCACAGCTTTGGAGGTGGGGTGGCGCTCAAAACCGCCGGACAAATGCCCAAAGCGCTGGCCGGTCTTGTCCTGGTGGACTCTGCGGTGGTTCGCCCGCCAACTTCCGGCGGGCGCCGCAGGTCCATCGGGGCGCTGCCACCGGTTTTGTTCCACGATCGAGACACCGCCTTGGAGCGCTTCCGGTTGGTTCCACCGCAACCCTGTGCCAACCGGTTTTTATTGCACCACATCGCCAGCCATTCGCTGCGCGCAGCAGAAGGGGGCTGGACCTGGAAGACGGACCCGCGGTTTCTCGCCAACTTCGTTGGAGAAGACCAAACCGACACCTTGATGCAACTGCAAACGCGCCTGGCGGTGCTCTACGGATCACTGAGCACGAGTTTTCGAACCGACGTCAGGGAATACATGGCCTATGTGGCGCCGGCCGAAACTGAGTTTGTCGCGGTGGCCGGAGCCCACCACCACGTGTTTCTCGACCAGCCGATCGCCTTTTGCAATCAACTCAAGACCACATTGGCGCCTTGGTGGGGGTGACTCGCCGCGGTGCGCCACGCACCCCGCCCAAGTCACACCACAGCCCCACCGAAAAACTAGGGCCGGTCGTCTAGCTCAGCGCCCTCTTTCACCGGGACCAGCAAGTCTTCACGGGCAATGCCCATCGTCAGCAGCAGGTTGGAAGCAACGTAGATCGAGGAATAGGTTCCGACCACCACCCCGATGATCAACGCCAGGGCGAAGTGGTGGATGGTTTCACCGCCGAAAAAGAACAGTGCCAACAGCACCAGTAGGGTGGTGAGCGAAGTGATCAGCGTGCGCTCAATCGTTTGATTGAGCGACAGGTTGATGACCTCGGCGGGACTGCCCTTGCGCACCTTGCGAAAGTTCTCACGAATGCGGTCTGAGACCACGATGGTGTCATTGAGCGAATAGCCGATCAGCGCCAGCAACGCCGCCAACACCGTCAGATCGAACTCGAACTGAAACAACGAGAAGATCCCCAAGGTCACCACCACGTCATGCACCAGCGCCGCCACGGCGCCGAAGGCAAACTTGTACTGAAACCGAAACGCGATGTACCCCATCACCACCACGAGCGCCAGCAGCAAGGCCAAGCCACCCTGTTCGCGCAGCTCTTCACCGACCTGCGCGCCCACGTACTCAGAGCGCTGCAACTGCACCAGCCCCTCGGCGTTTGCTTGTAAGACCTCCGCCACCTGGTCACCAAGGCTCGGTTGAAACTGTTCCGCCATGCGGATCAGCAGGTCCTGCTCGGTGCCAAAGTACTGCACCCGGGCGTCCGCAAAGCCCGCATCGGCAAGCTGGGTGCGCACCGCCGCCAGATCCACTGGTTCGGAATAGCGCAACTCAACCAAGGCGCCGCCGGTGAAATCGAGGCCAAGGTTCAGTTGCCGCACACCCAGGGACACTGCAGAGAGCACCACCAGCGCGATCGAAAGGGCAGCCGCCAAACGGCGCAGCCCCATAAAATCCAAGTCATTGGTTGGCTTCACCGGAGAACTTCCTTAGATCGCGAGCCGATCGACACGCCGGCCACCGTACATCCAGTTGACCACCATTCGCGTGCCCAGGATCGCGGTGAACATTGAAGTGAGGATGCCAATGGACAGGGTGACCGCGAACCCCTTGATCGGGCCGGTGCCCACCGCATAAAGAATCAAGGCCACGATCAGGGTCGTGAGGTTGGCATCAAAAATGGTGGTGAAGGCCCGTTCGAACCCCGCATTGATGGCCGCCTGGGGCGACATGCGGTTCGCGAGTTCTTCGCGAATGCGCGCGAAAATGAGCACATTGGCGTCGACCGCCATTCCCACGGTCAGGACGATTCCTGCGATGCCCGGCAGGGTGAGCGTCGCTGAAAGCACAGACATCACCGCGATCAGCAGCACCAGATTGGCCATCAAGGCTAGGTTGGCCGCAAGTCCGAATAGCTTGTAGTAGAGCCCCATAAAGACCAGCACCAACCCCATGCCCACCAACACAGAACGGGTACCCAAGGCGATGTTTTCCTTGCCGAGGCTGGGGCCCACGGTGCGTTCTTCAATGAACCGCATCGGCGCAGCCAACGCCCCAGCGCGCAGCAGAAGCGCCAGCTCGGCTGCCTCTTGGGGACTGTCGAGGCCGGTCACCCTGAAATTGCGTCCGAGCGCACTCTGTACGGTTGCCAGACTGATGATGGTGCGGTCGGTGTAGGTGACCGGTTCGCGAACCGCTTCACCATCGCGCTCTTGCTCGTCGTAGCGCACTTTCTGCTCCACAAAAAGCACGCCCAAGCGCCGACCCACATTGCTTCGGGTCGCCTGGTGCATGCGACGCCCGCCTTCGCTGTCCAGGCTGATGTTGACCTGTGGCATGCCGTTTTCGTCGTAGCCACTCTGTGCGTTGGCGACGTTTTCACCGGTGGCGACGATTTCGCGCTCCAGCTCTGCGCTGCCTCTGGTCGGGTCGCGAAAACCAAAGCGCTCCGAGCCGGGGGCATCGTCCCCCGCGTCGGCCTCCAGCCGAAACTCGAGGTTTGCGGTCTTACCAAGAATGTTCTTGGCCTGGGCGGTGTCCTGAACGCCCGGCAGTTCCACCACAATCCGGTCGCGCCCTTGCCGCTGAACCAAGGGTTCAGCAACTCCCAGTTCGTTGACTCGGTTGCGCAAGGTTGTCAGGTTTTGCGAGACCGCGTAGTCGACCAGTTGGTCGAGGGCACCTTCACTGAACCGCAGTTCGAGCAGCCAGGCCCCATCGGCCTCCCGGGCTGCGACAACCCATTGGTCGTACTGATCCTGGATCCAGTCACGGGCCGCCGAGCGGGCCTCTGGGTCAGCGAACCTGAGCGAAATCCCCTGCCCGTTCGGCAGCAGGCCAACTTCTCGGTAGCGGATGCGCGCTTCGCGCAACCCGCGTTGAATCTCTGTTTGGTAGATGCTCAGGCGCTGTCCGATGGCGGTGGCGAGATCCACTTCCATCAGAAAATGGACGCCGCCGGAGAGGTCAAGTCCGAGTTTCATCGGCTTGGCACCGAGGGCCCGCAGCCAATCGGGGGTTGTGGCTGCCAAATTGAGGGCGACGATGTAGGCCTCCCGGGTTGAATTCAAGGTGCGCTCAATCACCTCCTTGGCAGCCAACTGTTGGTTGCGGTCACTCAGGCGAACCAGCGCATTGCCTCCGTCCAACACGGCCTCTTTCACTGCGATGTCGGCACGCTCCAAGGCCACCCGCACCTGGTCGAGGGCGGCGTTGCTCACCGCCTCACCGCTTTGCAAACGAGAGACCTGCACCGCTGCATCATCAGGGAAAAGATTGGGTGCTGCGTACAGCAAACCAGCACCAAGGACGAGCAGAACGAGCAGGTTCTTCCAGAGAGGGAAACGATTCACAACGAAACTCTGCCTACGGAGCCCCTCGTCCCGAGCGGAACAAGGCAGTTGGGCCAAATCGGCCGGCGATTAGATCGATTTCAGGGTGCCTTTGGGCAAGGTGGCACTGACCGCTTGGCGCTGTACTTTCAATTCAACGTTGTCGGCCACCTGAACCACGATGAAGTCATCTTCCACCTTGGTGACCTTGCCCACGAGTCCGCCACTGGTCAGCACTTCATCGCCTTTGGACAGGCCACTGACGAGCGCCTTGTGGGCCTTGGCGCGCTTGCTCTGCGGACGCCAGACAATGAAATAGAAGAGCGCGACAAAGCCCACAAGCATGGCGATGTTGATGAACTCTGCGCCGGGGGGTGGCCCACCGGCTGGGGCTTCGGCATACGCCGGCGTGATCAGGCCAAGGATCGGCATACAGTTATTGCTCCGTTGCTGGCCGCTCGGAGAAACCCACGTGGCGAACGCGGCGGCGGCCGTAGAAGTCGTCAATGAAGGCGGCTAATCTACCTGCTTCAATTGCCCCACGCAATCCGGCCATGAGCGTCTGATAGTAGTGGAGGTTGTGCAGTGTATTCAGCGTCGCGCCAAGGATTTCCTTGCATTTTTCAAGGTGATGCAAGTAGGCGCGACTGAAGTGGGTACAGGTGTAACAGCTGCACTCTGGGTCCAAGGGGGTCAGGTCATCACGGTACCGGGCATTGCGGATCCGAACCACCCCGGCACTGGTGAACAGGTGACCGTTGCGGGCGTTGCGCGTTGGCATCACGCAGTCGAACATGTCGATTCCACGCGCCACCGACTCGACCAGGTCTTCGGGCGTTCCAACACCCATCAGATACCTGGGCCGGTCCGGCGGCAACCGGCCCGCGCAGTGATCGAGCACCCCCATCATTTCGCCCTTGGGCTCACCGACAGACAACCCGCCGAGGGCATAGCCATCGAAGCCCAGGTCGAGCAAACCGGTCAGGGAACGTTCGCGCAGATCGGCAAACATGCCGCCCTGCACAATGCCGAAGAGCGCTGCGGGGCTGCCGGCGTGGGCCGCCTTGCACCGCTCCGCCCAGCGCAGTGACAACAACAGCGACGCTTCGGCCTGCGCGTGCGTGGCGGGGTACGGCGTACATTCGTCGAATACCATGACCACGTCACTGCCGAGCGCACGCTGCACTTCAATCGAGCGCTCCGGCGTGAGCTCCACGGGGGAGCCATCAATGGGCGAGCGAAACCACACACCGCGCTCATCGATGCGCCGCAACTCTCCAAGGCTAAATACCTGAAAGCCCCCGGAATCGGTAAGGATCGGGCCGCCCCAGCCCATGAAGCCGTGCAAGCCGCCGTGTTGCTTTATCACATCGACACCCGGGCGCAGCATGAGATGGAAGGTATTGCCGAGCAGGATTTGGGCACCCGCGCTCACCAGATCCCGTGGCAGCATGCCCTTGACGGTGCCGTAGGTGCCCACTGGCATAAACGCAGGGGTTTCGACGACGCCGCGCGCGAAGCGCAGGCGACCGCGTCGCGCTGCGCCAGCGGTTCCAAGCAGCTCGAACTGCAAGCCGGAGACAGGCCCTGCTGCTGGTGGTTCGACACTATGCATGTGCGGGTTTGCGTGTGGCGGACTCGGGCATCACGAGCATGGCATCACCGTAGCTAAAAAACCGGTACCTGTGTTGAACCGCGGTCCGATAGACACCCAAGAGCTCATCGCGGCCGACCAGGGCAGCCACCAGCATCAGCAGGCTGGAGCCTGGCAGGTGGAAATTGGTGATCAGCGCGTCAACGACCTGGAAGCGAAATCCGGGTGAAATCAGCAATTCGGTCTCACCCCTGAGTGGTTGTAGCCGTCCGGCCTGCGCCGCGGTTTCAAGGGCCCGCACACTGGTGGTTCCAACCGCCACAACACGCCCGCCCCTGGCGCGGGCCGCCTCAACTTGCGTACAGAGTTTGGGGGTCACCTCGATTCGCTCGGCGTGCAGCCGACCGTCGCGCAACTGCTCAGCCCTTGGCGGTTGAAAAGTCCCAGCGCCGACATGCAGCGTCACCTCGCCCACCTCGACGCCCTGGTGCTGCAGCTGGTCAAGCAACGCTTCGTCAAAATGAAGGCCTGCCGTCGGCGCAGCAACCGAACCCTCGCGGGTCGCGTACACCGTCTGGTAGCGCTCACGATCGAGGGGTTCATCGGCGCGGCCGAGGTAAGGCGGCAAGGGCATGTGACCGGCGTGATCGAGCACCTCGCGCAAAGACTCCTGCCCTTTCCACTCGACCACAAAGAGCGCACCTCGGCGCTCCACGACCTCGCAAACACCGTTGGCCCCAAAGACCTGTACTTTGGTGCCCACCCGTGGAGCTTTGCTCGCGCGCATGTGCACCAGCGCCCGGCAGGCGTCCAGCAAGCGCTCGACCAGCAGTTCCACCCGACCGCCACTGGCCTTGGCGCCGAAAAGACGTGCCGGGATGACGCGGCTGTTGTTGCGCACCAGCAAATCGCCTGGTTGCAATAGGTCCGGCAGGTCGCGGAACACCCGGTGGTGCACAACGCCCGCTGCCAGGTGCAACAGGCGGCTGTCGGAGCGAACGGACGTCGGATACCGCGCGATCAGTTCGTCCGGCAGATCAAAATCGAAATCGCGCAGCGCCATCGGCATCGGGTTTGGGGCCATTCGGGAGGCGCGCAGGGTACCGGAAGCGGCGAGTGGGCGCCAACCATTGGATTGACCGGCCGTGGCGCGCAGCTATAATGGCGCGCTCAGCCGGGGTGGCGAAACTGGTAGACGCGCCAGACTCAAAATCTGGTGGTGGCAACACCGTGTCGGTTCGACTCCGACCCTCGGCACCAGCATTTCTGTCTGTCTCCACACTTGTCTGCCACTCAGGGCCCTGGCCTCCACTGCTTGGCTGTCATGAAAGATCCACCAGCTTTGGACATACTGCCTGGCTGGTTGTTGAATTTCCCTGTTGAGCCTCATGGCCACCGCATCACACACCATCGCCAAAGAACTCAGCTGGTTGAGCTTCAACGCCCGCGTCCTGCAGGAAGCGATGGACCCCGAAGTCCCGCTGATCGAGCGGTTGCGCTTTCTCGGCATCTTCTCCAACAACCTCGACGAGTTCTTTCGTGTCCGGGTCGCAGATGTCAAACGGCGGATCCTGATCGAGTCGGAAAACGCCGAAGGGAATGACGCCGAACAGCTGATGAAAGAGATCCAGCTTGAGGTGCTGGACCTGCAGCAACAGTTCGAACGGACCTATCAGGCGATCGTGCAGCAACTGGCCGCACAGAACATTGTCATTCTGGACGAGTCGCAACTCAGCGAGCCGCAGGGCCACTGGGTGCAGCAGTATTTTTACGACCATGTGCTGCCGGTGCTCTCGCCAGTTCTACTCAGCGACGATAAGGAATTTCCTTCGCTCGAGGACCAGTCGATCTACCTGGCGATCAAGCTGACCCTCGCCGACGACCGCTCGGAGTATTCGCTGCTGGAGATTCCCACCGAGCGCGTCGGTCGATTCATCGCCATTCCTCAGTTCGGTAAAAAACGCCCCACCCTCCACACCTTCATCCTGCTCGAAAACATCATCCGATTCTGTTTGAAGCAGGTCTACGCTGCGGTGTTGGATGTGACCGAGGCCACCGCGTACACCATCAAGGTCACCCGGGACGCAGAACTCGAACTGGAAGACGGCATCTCTCAAAGCCTGCTCGATCAACTCTCGAGCAGCATCAAGGCCCGGCTACACGCAGCGCCTGTGCGGTTTGTGTACGACAAAGAAATGCCTGCAGAAATGACGCATTTCTTCATCCGAAAACTGAAGCTGCTGTCCTACGACAGCATGATTCCAGGCGCTCGGCACCACAACTTCAAGGATTTTATTAACTTTCCAGCCGTCGGCCGACGCCAACTGGTGCGCCAACCCGAGGCGCCCCTGCACTCTTCGGAGTTCGATGTCCACCGCAACGCATTCGATGCCATTCGCAGCAGGGACATTCTGCTGTATTACCCGTACCACAGCTTTCGTCACTTCACCGACTGGCTTAACCAGGCGGCCGTCGACCCCAGAGTCCGGTCCATTCACATTTCTCTGTACCGGGTGGCCCGCCAGTCCCGTGTGGTCAACGCACTCATCTGCGCGGCCCGCAACGGCAAGCAGGTGACAGCAACGGTGGAACTGCGCGCCCGCTTCGATGAAGCCGCCAACATCGAGTGGGCCAAGACAATGACCGAAGCCGGCGTGAGTGTGGAGTTCGGCGTCCCCACCCTCAAAGTCCACACCAAACTCTGCCTGATTCATCGAGAAGAGGCGGGGCGCGTCCTCCGCTATGCACACATTGGCACAGGCAACTTTCACGAAGGCACCGCGAAGGTTTACACGGACTTCAGCCTCTTCACCACCCATCCAGACATCACGCTGGAAGTCGAACAGGTGTTCGAGTTTCTTGCGCGTCCATACCGCGCCCAGCAGTTTAGACACCTTGTGGTCTCCCCACTGAACACCCGCTCCCGGTGGGTGCGCCTGGTGCAACGGGAGATGGAACATGCGCAGGCAGGCCGGGCTGCCCGGATCATCCTCAAGGTCAACAACCTGGTCGATGACGCCACCACTGAACTGCTGTACCAAGCGAGTCAGGCAGGTGTGCGGATCGAGATGATTGTGCGGGGGATGTGCAGCCTGACCCCTGGGCTGCCGGGCATCAGCGAAAACATCTCCGCCATCAGCATCGTCGACCAGTACTTGGAGCACCCGCGGGTGTTCGTGTTTCACAATGACGGCGACAGCGAAGTCTACATCTCATCCGCGGACCTGATGACACGCAACCTCGATCACCGGGTTGAAGTGGGGTGTCCGGTGTATGACCCAGCGCTCAAGCAGACCATCGTCGACATCCTTGAGCTGCAGTTGACTGACAACGTCAAGGCCCGGGTGCTGGACGCAACGCTGGAGAACCACTACCAGCGC
>DHQM01000248.1:11368-11842 GCA_002408105.1 Gammaproteobacteria bacterium UBA5338
ACTACCAGCGCCGGGGGCGTCGGCGCAACCGCTCACAGCGGAGCATCCGCCGGTACCTGGCTGAGCAAACGAAAGGTGTTTCGCAGCCCACGGGTTAAGCCGCTTCGGTCCGCACTGCGCCCTCAAGCTGACGGCGCAGCCAATCGCGAACCTGCAGCGCAATGGCCTCAGGGCGCTCCAGCATGAAGCAGTGTCCTCCCGCGGTCTGCTGTGCCGCAACCCACTTCGACGACTGGGCCGCCTTGCGACTTGCCGGCGCCACAAAGGGAATGGTGCGGTCCCCATGGAGCAACAACCCGGGCGCCTTCACCCGCTTCAACAGTCGCCAGTAGTTGAGCGGCTGGCTGCCATAGATCTGCGCTTCAAGCCATGGCGGGCATTTGAGTCTGACAGTGCCGTCAGACGCTTCGCCCAACCCATACTCCACAAAACACCTGAAGGCTTGGTCATCCCAACCCCTGTAGCCTCCCCGAC
>DHQM01000248.1:11968-12844 GCA_002408105.1 Gammaproteobacteria bacterium UBA5338
CTGTAGCCTCCCCGACCATGCAGGTGGTTCCAGGCGGACTCGCGGTTCGGCCACTGGGATGTCCGCGCCAGGGCCTGGCGCACCATCGGCGAGCGGTCCATCAACCCCAGCAACCGGGCCACACGCACGACCGGATTCAATGTCGGTGGGTGCAGCACCGCATCGAGCCCCACCCAGGCACTGAAGGCATTGGGTTGGAGGCCGGCGAGACAAAGTGTCATGGCTCCGCCGAAACTGTGCCCCATGCCGACCCAGGGCACACCCGCCGCGTACTCGGCTCGAAATGCTTCGATGACCTGGATGCAGTGCTCGGCAGTGCGATTCCAGCCCAAAAATGCGCCACCGGCATCGCTGTCACCATGGCCTTGAACATCCGTCAGAATCAGATCGAATTCATCGACGAACTCGGACAACAGTGGCCAGTACGCCAACCCACAAAACCCGTTGCCATGGATGAAGTGCAGCACCGGCAAACCGCGGGACTTTGTGCGCCACCCACGCAACCGGAACCCCGGCTCAACTTCAAGCGCCCAGGGCGTCAGGCGCGAATCGGGCATGGGCTGGGACATACACACCACTCCTGTGCGGCCACCACCGGCCAACAAAAAGGCCGCATCTTACCCAAAAGTTGCATTGCGCACTTGTTTTGTTTTTCCGCGCGTTTCCCGCTAAGCTGCGCCAGCGCTCAAGGCCACAGACCAATTACAGCCATTCGCTGAGACCCAGCGAAGCGCACCCAAACCTGACAAACCCCGCGGCATGGCTGCGCCGAGGCGACCCCTCCGCACCATCCAGAGACCGCAATACGCAGTCGGTCTTCACCCGCTGCGGCCGCTCACCCAGCACCGCGGCCAGCCGCTGAGCGGCGCGTCAACC
>DHQM01000225.1:0-5569 GCA_002408105.1 Gammaproteobacteria bacterium UBA5338
ATGAACCCCATGTCGAGCATGCGATCGGCTTCGTCGATCACTAGGATTTCGAGCTGATCCAAGAACAGGTCGCGGCTTTCCACGAAATCGAGCAGACGTCCCGGGGTGGCCACGACAATGTCCGTGAGTGCACCGCGCAGTTGGTCCCGTTGGCGCTGGTAGTCCATTCCACCAATCAGGGTCACCACTTGCAGGTCGGCGAAGCGGTTGAGCTGGCGGGCATCGTCGGCAATCTGCAGCGCCAGCTCCCGGGTCGGCGCGAGCACCAGCGCCCGCGGCTCACCCCGGTACCTTGTGCTGTCGGGGGGGTTGTTCAGCAACCCGGCGATTGCCGTGATCAAAAACGCCGCGGTTTTTCCAGTACCGGTTTGCGCCTGGCCGGCAATGTCCAGCCCATGCAGGCTGTACTGCAGCGATTCCGCTTGAATCGGTGTGCAGTGGGCAAAGCCGGCTGCGTCGATCGCACGCCTCAGTGCCTCAGGCAAATCGAAGCGACTGAAGGGAACAGGCGCTGCCTCGGTGCCGGGGTCGCCACCGGCGTTCGCTTCGATCACGATGTCGGGTTGGGTTTGGGTACTTTCGGAAGTCACCGGAATTCTGTCGCCTTGAATGCTGGGCGGCGCGATTGCACCCCCGACTCAGCCGCGCAGTATAGCACTGGCCTGTAGCCACGCTGCAGGCCAGTGCAGCAACACCCTTCACCGCCTCGCCACTTCAGGGCATGGCACGATCCAGTGCCTGCTCCACGTCGGCGAGGATGTCATCAATGTGCTCGATCCCGATGGACAGGCGCACCATGTCGTCGGTGACACCCGCGGCCAGCAACTCGTCCCGCCCAAGCTGGCGGTGCGTGGTGGATGCCGGATGGCATGCCAGCGACTTGGCATCGCCGATATTGACCAACCGAAAGATCATTTGCAGCGCGTCGATGAAACGTGCCCCGGCCTCGAAGCCACCGCGAATACCGAAGCTGAGAATGCCGGAGGCCTGGCCTCCAAGGTATCGCGCCGCCAGGGGTTGGTCTGGACTGGAGCTCAGGCCTGCGTACTTCACCCACTCAACGTCCGGATGAAAGTCCAAGTACTGCGCCACTTTCTGGGCATTTTCGCAGTGTCGGTCCATCCGCACCGGTAAGGTCTCGATGCCCTGCAGCAGCATAAAGGCGCTCAACGGTGCGAGCGCAGCCCCCATGTTGCGCAGTGGCACCACACGGCACCGCCCGATAAAGGCGGCAGGTCCGAATGCATCGCTGTAGACCACCCCGTGGTACGAGGGGTCCGGGACCGTCATCATCGGAAAGCGCTCAGGGTGATCGGCCCAGGGGAAGCTGCCCGAGTCAACCACAATGCCACCCACGGTGGTGCCATGGCCACCCATGTACTTGGTGAGTGAATGCACCACGATGTCCGCCCCATGCTCGAACGGCCTGCACAGGTAGGGGCTTGGCACGGTGTTGTCGACGATCAGCGGAATGCCCTTTCCGTGTGCGAGGTCCGCCAGCTGGGCAAGGTCTGCCACGTTCCCCGACGGGTTCCCGATCGATTCACAGAAGATCGCCTTGGTGCGGTCGTCAACGAGGGCCGCCATGGCTTCGTAGTCATCGTGGCGACAAAACCGCACCGATATGCCGAGCCGTGGCAGGGTGTGAGCAAACAGGTTGTAGGTGCCGCCGTAAAGCGCACTGGTGCTGACGATGTTGTCCCCGGCATCGGCAATGGTCTGAACCGCGTAGGTGATGGCAGCCATCCCGGATGCCACCGCGAGCGCACCCACGCCACCCTCCATTACAGCAACCCGTTGCTCCAGCACCGCGGTCGTGGGGTTGCCGATGCGGCTGTAGATGTTGCCCTCCACCTCCAGATTGAACAGGTCCGCTCCATGCTGGGTGTCGTCGAACACGAAAGAGGTGCTCTGGTAAATGGGCACGGCGGCAGCGCGCGTGGTCGGTTCAGGCACGTAACCGGCGTGCAACGCGAGGGTCTCAATTTTGGGGTTGGGCATGGCGACGTGCTCCTTTCCGTGGCTGGGTGTCCGAGCGTGTGGGTGAAGACGCAGGCCGGCCGCAACTGACCATTGCTCCGCCCTCAGCCACCGACCACCCTCAAATAGGTTTGCTGCAGGACCCGGGCATCGTTGCTGGCGCGATGGCGCTGGGTCCCGGTCTCGGCGATCACTTGATCCTTGGCCGCACCCCAAGCCGAGGCTTGGGGTTCCGACAGCAGCGTACGCAGGCTTTCCAGCCGAAACATCGGCACCAGCTCACAGCGTTCGAACAGCAGTCCGATCCAACTCTGGTCCATCCCCCAGCCGTCGCTGTAGAGTGTGCGCCCGGCAAGCCGGCGGTTCAGCCCCATTGCGACCTGAACCGCTGGGCGTCCATGATGCTCCAAGGTGGTGCGGGTGATGCCGTGCAGCTGCTCTGCCTTCTCGTCCCAGTGGGTCCAATCGGCAAAGGGTCGAATCAGGCTGCAGGTTCCGCGCCCCGACTCGTCAACGAAACCGACTTCGATCGGGTAGCTGCCGCGCCCCATGCCGGATGCTTCGACGTCGATGAACATGGGCAACTGCAGCCAGGAACCTACAGCCACCGAAGCCGGTGATCGCACCACGCGTTCGTCCTCAGTCTCTAAGGTTCACAGCCTGCCCAACCCCACCCGCTACGAGGCTAACAGCAGCCCATGTTGTTGGCCACACCATCGTAGGGATCGACCCAGTGGTCCAGGTCGAGCATGGTGCCCTGCTCAGCGGCATGGGCGAGCGCGCGTGGCGTGTCGATCACCCAAGGTCCATCGCGCCGCACTGACAGCTGCGCGGTCTGCCCGGGCGCCAACTCCCGTTCCCGGTCTCCATCAAAGGCCAAAATGGCCGGGCCTTCCACGGTCACCGGTTCGTTGAGGTCAAGCGCCCGCGCGGACCGCACATGGATGGTTCTCATCAGACCCGGCGCAAAGGGTGCGCGCAACAGGCGACCCCCTTCCGCATGGGTGCAAAAGTCGACCAGCACGCCGGTGTCATCCGCCGCCCCGCTCGGCACCAGCAGACCCCCGATGGGCGAAATGCCGACCGACGCCGGTTCTGCCCGAGCAAGCACGAGCCGGCGCATGTGCTCGCCTGAAAATGGGGCGAAGTTCCCCAGCCGGTCCCCCACCAGCACGACCGCGTCCACAAGCGCGAGGTCCGGGGTTTCACCCTCGATTTCCACATGCACCCGCTTGGCCCGCTGGGCAACCGCCTCAAGGGGCGCCAAGCCGGTCGCAACAAGGCCCGCAGCCATACCAGCCAGGGTTGGTTCCTGCATGGTGGGGAACACGTTGTTGGTGCCGGTTGAGACCGCCACCATGGGCGCGTCTTGCCAGGCCTTGGTCACGATTCGGTGGGTGCCATCCCCACCCAGCACCAGCAGTGCACCAACCCCTCGAGCACGCATGGCTTCGACCGCGGCAACAGTGTCACTCGCGCGGTGCCGGATGGGCGTCTCAATGATTTCGAACTCCGCCCCGAGGTCCAGGTTTTCCACAGCCCCGGTCGCCAAGCGGCGCGGCTCAGCAGGAATCAGCAGGTGCTTGGCGCCCACCGCCACCGCCCCCACCACGGCGCGGGCGATCTGGTTGCGCTTGCTCTCGTGGGTCACAGTGTCGGCGCGCGCCGCCAGCCTGCGAAAGTCTCGACCCGACATCGGGTTGACGATTATGCCAACCGGCGCGGTTGCGTTTGACTTCGGTTGCATCTGTGGTTCCGCCTTATTTTTGGCGCGCCGCTTTCCAGACGACCAGACGACGCAGTTTGGCGCGCCATCTTAGCGACCCCGCCTCCGGGGGGCCAGCACTGGCACGGCAGGCGCCGCATTGATCCAGGTCAAGGGGATCGATCGGCCGCGCAGGTAGGCTGGTCCAGCCCGTCGCCCGCCTCAGCGAGACCGCCCCATGGACCGCCAAGTCATCTTCGATCCGGAACTGATCCGCCGCTACGACACCAGCGGGCCGCGCTATACGTCCTACCCGACCGCAGTGCAGTTCAGCGACCGCTTCGGCCCCGCTGACCACGCAGACTTTGCCCGCCTGGCGGTACAAGGCAACCCCGCACTGTCCCTGTACGTGCACATCCCATTTTGCGCCACTGTCTGTTTCTACTGCGGCTGCAACAAAATCGTCACGCGGGACCGGGAGCGGGCCGCGCCCTACCTGGAGCGCCTGCACAAAGAAATGCGCCTGCAGGGCGAGTTGGTCACCGGCGCCCAGGTCGAACAGTTGCATCTTGGCGGGGGCACACCGACATTCCTGAACGACGCGCAAATGCGCGCCCTGATGCAGGGCTTGGCGAATGCGTTCGATTTCGCCCCGGCGCCAAGCCGTGATTTTTCCATTGAAATCGACCCCAGGGAGGCGAGCCCCGACACCATCGGCGTGCTGGGGGAACTCGGATTCAACCGCCTGAGCCTTGGCGTTCAGGACTTCGACCCATCCGTGCAGCAGGCCGTAAACCGCATTCAGCCCGTCGCTGTGACCGAGGCGGCACTCGCGGCGGCGCGCGCGAACGGCTTTGGCTCGATCAATGTCGACCTCATGTACGGGCTGCCGCGACAGTCCAAAGCGAGCTTTACCGACACCCTGGACTGCCTCATTGCGCTGGCGCCGGATCGAGTCTCCCTGTTCAACTACGCCCACATGCCCGAGCGATTCAAGCAGCAACGGGGCATCAATGCCCTGGAGATTCCAAGCCCCTCGGTCAAGCTCGCGATCCTGCAAACCGCAATCGAACGGTTGACCGCGGCAGGCTACCGCTACATCGGCATGGACCACTTCGCCAAGTCCGACGACAGCTTGACCCAGGCCCAGGATTCAGGTCAGCTCACACGCAACTTTCAGGGCTACAGCACCCACGGCCACTGCAACCTGCTCGGACTTGGGGTCAGCGCGATCAGCGCCATGGGAAAAAGCTACAGCCAAAACCTACGCACCGAGCTGGAGTATACCGCTGCCCTGGATGGAGGACGTCTGCCGGTGTTTCAGGGCATCGCCCTGGGGTTTGACGACTGCCTGAGGCGCGCGTTGATCAATGAACTCATGTGCCACTTTCGGCTCGACTGCGCGGCCTTCAGCACGAAGTTCGGCGTCGATTTCGAGCAATACTTCGCCGCAGAGCTCAGTGTCCTTGCGGCCATGGCAGCAGACGGCCTGCTGCACTTCGACGGCCAGGTGCTCCATGTCAACGCCGCCGGCAAGCTGTTGATTCGCAACATCTGCATGGTGTTCGACGCCTACTTGCAGCGCGAATCCGAGGCGGCCCAACGCTACTCTCGGACCATTTGAGGGATCACCTAACGCACTGTCAGCCGACGCCCCTTGGCGCGGGCGAAGCAGGTCCTGTACCCGCGAGGGCACGTCCAGTTGCCCGCCCGATGCGCAGCAACAGGTAGAGAAAACCCAGCGGCAACAGCACCGTTTGCAGTGCAAACACCGCGATCAACTGCACAATTTCCTGAATCATTCGGTCGGCGGCTCCCTGCAAACGCGCGAAGGAGGCAGACAGATCAAATTGCCCGCGCGCATCGCCAAGCCAGCGCTCCCAC
>DHQM01000225.1:5803-6494 GCA_002408105.1 Gammaproteobacteria bacterium UBA5338
ATCGCCAAGCCAGCGCTCCCACCCCGACCACCAGCCCGCGTCAGGCGCCGCCTCAGCGGGCGGCTGCAGGGTTTCCCATTGGTTGCGCTCGTTCTCCATCATTTGTTGGGCGCCACGCAACTCAGCCGCCGCCTGATCACGGGTTGCGGCCAGAAAGGCGTCACTGACCGCTGCAGTCAGAACCAAATACCCCGGCACCAGAAACCGCATGAGGGCAACCATCAGAAGCAGGGGCCATGCCCTGCGCACCCAGGGGGTGTCGCGCACACCGGGCCAAAGCAGCAAAGCACCGGCCAGCAGAAACAGCCCGCTGGCGACAAGGCGCACCGCCTCATGGGCCACCATGGTGCCCACCAGTTGCTGCAACCCCAGCGAGGCCGAAGCCGCAAGCATCACCCAGGAGAACCGCTCGATCAGGTCGTTGACTGGGTCCAGGATTTCTCCTGGGGTCAGGGTGACACCGATCCCGACGGGCTGCACTGCAATCTCGGTCCCCTGGAGCACCGAAATCACGCCATTGAGCGTGCGCGCGACAGCGAACACAGTGAGCGCCTGGGTCAGGCTCTCGTTGAGGTACCGGTCACCGGTGCGGTCCACCTGCGGCAAGGCCGCAGCGACTGCCATCGCCAAGCAGAAAAGGGCCAGGAAGAAGCGGCGGAGGCCACCCCTGTTCTGATTCACCCTGAAGCCG
>DHQM01000100.1 GCA_002408105.1 Gammaproteobacteria bacterium UBA5338
CTGCCGCGGGTGACGACCAGGCGAACATAGCCTGCGTCCCAGGGGGCGGCATCGATGGTGGTCTGCACCGCTGTGGTCAGCGCCTGCAAGGTCATGGGCAAGGGCAGGGCAATGGCGCGGGCCGAGCGGACCAACCGCTCCAGGTGGGCCACCAGCCGGAATGGGCGGTTCTGGTAGAAGCGAATGCCCTCAAACACGCCATCACCGTAGAGCAACCCATGGTCCATGACCGATACAGAGGCTTGGGCAGCGGGCAGGATCTCGCCCTGCATCCAACAAATGGCTTGGTCAGACATGCAGCTCTCCTGTCAGTACCGTGCGGGCGGCCCCGCTCAATTGCACGCGGTCGCCCTGCCACAGCATTTCCACGACACCCCCACGGAGGGAAGCCTGGTGACCACGCAACCGTTCACGGCCAAGGCGCTGCCCCCAAAAGGGCGCCAGAGCGCAATGTGCGGCGCCTGTTACCGGGTCCTCTGCGATGCCGAGCTTTGGGGCAAAGAAGCGTGAGATGCAATCGAATTCGCTGCGGTCCGCAGGTGCGGTGACGAGCAGGCCGTCGGCGTCCAAGGCCAACAGTGCGGACATGGAGGGCTGCAAGGCGCGCACCTTTTCCGCGGTCTCAACGACTGCCAGGTAGCCGTTCCTCCAGCAGCCGAACCACTGCGGCGGCGTCCCAAGCAGTGGGGGGATGCCCGGATCCACGATGACGGGTGTCGGAGGGTCCGCCGGCAAGTCAAGCTGCAGCAGACCCTGTTCGCGAGTGACCCGCAGTGGGCCGGCGCGGGTGTGAAAAACGAGCGGTGTTGTGTCAACTCCGTGGTGCTCCCAGAGCGCATGGGCCGTGGCCAGTGTGGCGTGCCCGCAAAGCTCAACCTCGACCTCGGGTGTGAACCAGCGCAGGTTCCAATCCCCGTCGGCCCTTGGGTGCACGAAGGCGGTTTCTGACACCTGCAACTCCTGCGCGACCTGCTGCATCCACAGGGGCGGCTGAGGATGTTCGAGCACACAGACCGCAGCAGGGTTGCCAGTGAAGGGGCGATCCGCAAAGGCATCGACCCAGGTCAGGGGGATGGGCATGGGGTTCTCCAGGAACGGTGGGCCTCAACGGGTTCAAATGTAGGCGGCAGGGGCGGGCCAATAAAGGGACACAAGCCCAATATTGTTGCGATACAGTTGATAATATTGAGCAACTGTACTGGTTGTTTTTGCGGGTATCTGTACTGATTGAGGTGGAGCGCCTGTTCTGATGGAACCCTTGTATGCCCGTTTGGCCCTGCAACTTCGGGAACAGATCGAGCGCGGCGCCTACCGGCCGGGTGAGCGTTTGCCGGGTGTGCGTGCGCTCAGCCGCAGTCGTGGTTTGAGCGTCGCGACGGTACTGTCGGCCTACCGCAGCCTCGAGGCCGATGCTTGGGTTGAGGCACGGGCGCGGTCCGGCTTTTACGTGCGTCCCCGGCCCCTGCGCGAGTTGCCTGCCCCGGATTCTTCGGCGCCTCATGCGGTGCCAACACCGGTCACCGGTCAGGAATTGGTCCTCGATTTGGTGAAAGCGACCAATGACCCAGCGGTGGTGCAGCTCGGTGCGGCAGTGCCGGATGCAGCCTTTCTTCCGACCCGGGCGGTCGAGCGGGCCCTCAGCCGTTCAGCGCGCTTTCATCGCACCGAAGGGGCCGTCTACGTGTTTCCTCCGGGGCTTTTTGAGCTGCGCCGACAGATTGCTCGGCGGATGTCCAACGCCGGGTGCCTGGTGGCGGCGGACGACGTGGTGGTCACCAACGGATGCCAGGAGGCGCTGGTTCTGGCGCTGCAGGCAGTGACCCAACCGGGGGACCTGGTGGCCATCGAGTCCCCGACTTTCTACGGGCTGTTGCAGGCGCTCGACTTCCTTGGCCTTGAGGTGCTTGAAATCCCCACCCACCCCCAGGTCGGCATCTCGCTGGATGCGCTGCAGTTGGCCCTGGAGCGCTGGCCGGTTCGGGCTTGTGTCGCCACACCGAATTTCAGCAACCCGTTGGGGCATTGCATGCCCGATGCGAACAAACGGGCCTTGGTGGACCTGCTGGCAGCCCACCAGGTGCCCCTGATCGAGGACGATGTGTACGGCGACCTGGGCTTTGAGGCCTTGCGCCCAGCGCCCTGCAAGGCGCTGCGACCCGAGGCCGACATCCTGTACTGCGCGTCGTTCTCCAAGTCCCTGTCGCCCGGCCTGCGGGTGGGTTGGATGGCACCCGGCCGGCATCAGGCGCGCGTCGAGTACCTGAAATATGTGCACAACATGGCGGTCGCCACCGTGCCCCAGTGGGCGGTTGCAGAGCTGCTGCAGGACGGCAGCTATGAGCGCCATCTGCGGCGCATGCGGGGAAGCTATGCCCGGGCAGTCAACCGCATGATCGATGGGGTCAGGCGCCACTTTCCGAGTGGAACTCGGGTGAGCCAGCCTGCGGGTGGGTTCGTGGTGTGGGTGGAGCTGGCTCCCAACGTGGATAGCCTGGAGGTGGCGCGACGTGCCCGCCAGCAGGGCATCACCATCGCGCCCGGCCCGATTTTTTCGGCCACCCAGAAATACCGCAACTGCATGCGTCTGTCTTGTGCATGCCCTTGGGACGAGCGCATCGAGCGCGCTCTCGCCGCCCTGGCTCGCCTGGTGTGATCAACTGCGCGCGGTTGATCGGTGCGGGGCCAGCCACGGCGCACAACCTGGCGCCAAGCGGGGCCTGGCACGCGCTTTGGTGGGCGTCGGTTAACTTTGTTGGGTGCATCGACTAGTATTTGTGCCACGCGGCATGGTTTGTACTGTTTTAATTTCGCACAAGCATTCTGCGTTTCCATCGCTGCAGCGCTTGCGCCGCTGCTTCCACACGTTGCGTACAAGGGGAATTCGTATGGGTGCAAGAAAACCCACGGGATTGTTGTTGAGTGGTCTGCTGTTGGTTGGCGGGGTTCAGGCCGATCCAATCGTGACCGCACAACAACCTGAGGCGATCTTGAATGTGGCCCGCGGGCATGGCAGCGCGTCACTCAAAACGGATGCCTCGGGTGATCCCATGATTGAAGGGCGCATCGATGGCACCAAGTACTTCATCTTTTTCTATGGCTGCAACGACGAGGGCAAGGATTGCGATGACATCCAGTTTGCCGCAGCCTGGAGTGGGTACGACGTGACTGTCGTGGATGCGAACCGGTGGAACAGCAAGAAGCGTTTTGGCAAAGCCTACATCGACGGCGACGGTGACCCAGTGCTGGCGATGACAGTCAACATCGACTATGGCGTGACGCTTTCAAACCTGGACGATACCTTCAAGTGGTGGACCCGGGCGCTAGAAGGCTTCAAGGAAGAAGTGCTGTAGCACCTTAACGAGCAATTGCCCCGGTCAGGCGGTGGCCCGAGCGGGGCAATTGCTTTTGTTTTCCTAAGCTGATGTTTTCCTAGGTCGACCCTGGCGCCCAAAAGCGCTCAGGCCATCAGGCTTTTGCGTGCCTTCCTGGCAATCCCAGGATACCGAATGGTGACGCTGGGGATCGTAAGACGCTCCAGCTACAGCGGCGGGCGGCGTCTTCCCATCAGGAAGAACACAACGGCCATGATCAGCCCGACCACAAACAGAATCCACGCAATGTTGGTTGCGACGCCTGCGATTCCTGAAAAGCCCAACAGCCCTGCCACCAGTGCGACGATCAGAAAGGTAATTGCCCAGCCGAACATATCGCTCTCCTTATTTGCCCATGATCGCAGCCCGCATCCTGACTGAGGATGCCGCTTGCTGCGTACCGGGTTAGTCTCTACTTGGGCAAAAAAGTTCGTTGTCGCGGGGAGGGTCAGAGCACCGCATGAGGGAGTCTCCGGGGGAAAGCAGTGGCAAGGCGCCGAATGACCCCGCGGCAGAAACCGCGGGTGATTCAGTCCAAGTTCTACTGTTTGATCCGCATTTGTCCCAGGAAATCGATCTTCCCAATGGGGGCACCCTTCAACCGCAACACGTCATACGTGGTCGCGGCATGAAAGAACAGGTTGGGGTGGGAGAAAGACAGCACAAAGTTTTCAGCAGTGAAAGGAATCTTGATGTCTCTCATTTGAAATGCCATGTCTTTCCCCTCGAACTGATTGACTTTCTCAGGGGACCACTTTTCCAGTGCCGCCAGGCTTTCCTGAACCATTTCCTGCAACTGGGCGTAACTCTGGTCCATGGGGCCGGAAGGTGGTCCGAACACACCCGAGTCCAGGCTTTCAAGCACATCAATGGAGTGGTGCACCACTGACAACACCTGGAACCGAAACGGAAACATGTCCTCGGCCAGTTGATAGTTCACCAGGTCGTCCAAGGCAATGCCCTGCTGCTCGCAGTGCTGTTTGCCTTTTTCCAGAAAGCCAGCCGTTGCTCCCAGCACTTGTCGGTAGGTTCCAACGGTGATGTCGTGTAGAGAAATGCTCATGGTCGATTCGTCCTGTTATGGGCTTTGGTCAGGGCCATATTGGCAGAGATCCTGAGTGCGGGAAAGCTGCCCATCCCCTCGGACGGCGGGGTATTGTTTGAAGTGTCGAGGCACGGAGCACCGCTGTTGGATGCTCCGTGCAACTTCCGGAATTACCGGGAGCGATCGAGCAAACAGTTGGCGTAATACGTTGTGGTGGCTGGCCAATCCGAGAACACTCCGATGACTCCGACTCGACGGGCAAGCACATCAAGGACTTTGAAGGTGTCTCCATCGTTGTTGATCGCTGAGGTGACCGTTTGGTGATACCAGCCACCGCCGCCTGCGAGGGGGCCGGATCGTTCCAATGTCCAGGTGATCAGGCCAAGCCCGGCTTGTTTGGCAGCGCGTGCGTAGTCAGAAGGAACGATGCGGCCTCGGTGGTTGGTGTCCAGGAGGGCCCAGAGTGGTGGGGCGACAATGCGGATGCCTGCCGCGGCGTAGGCTTGCAGCTCGGCGAGGCTGGGCAGGTCGCCTGGGGTGTTCGCGTCGTCCAGGTAGACCGCCTGCATGGCGAACTCGGGGTGTTCAGCAATCCAGTAGAGCACGTCGGACTGGTTGAAGGATTGCGGCCACACGTCCTTCGGGTCCACCCCGGCGGCAATGTACTCCGTGATCATTTGGCTCGCATAGGCAGCCTGGTCGTAGTCACCGTCAAACGGCATGCTCACCTCAGGTGACTTCAGTTCCGGGGTAAACCCGGCGCCCAGCTCGCGGATCAGCTCGATGCTTTCGGCATGGGTCATCAAGGTGCCCCGGTTGGCGTACAGGTCGGTGCGCCAGTTGGCGGTGCCATTCATGTACTCGGCAGCCGTGGTGGCGGCCGGGTCGGCCCCATCCATTTTTCCGCTCAGGGTTCGGAACTCCGCCAGGGTGATGTCGCTGGTGCAGCAGCGGGCCTTTGCCGGCTCGATCACCGCGCCCGTGTCCGGGTCCAGAACGGCTGGTTGAAAGGGAACCGAGCATTTTGCGGCCAGGGGGGTTTCCAGAATGTTGGTGGTGGTGTGCAGGTCGCACTGGGAGTGGCGGCACACCAGCTCCCGGTCGGCGGTAAAGGTCACGTCGCACTCGATGATTCCCGCACCCATGCGGGCGGCGGCCACGTACGACTCCTTGGTGTGCTCTGGAAACTGCAGCGGTGCGCCTCGGTGACCAATCGAAAACGGGGTCGACCGCACCTGCTGGCCCTCACACTGGCTCAGCCTGTGCTTCAGCAGGCCTGGGTCCATGTCGTCGACGAGGTAGCCGGGGCGCGGACCCAAGGTGGATTCGGCGCTGGGATCGGCGTGCTTCCTGTGGCCGTCTGAGGCGGCAAAGCCAAAGGGGGTGAACGTCAGCAGCGCCAGCATGAAGGCGATCAACCGACAGGTGGGCAACCTGAAGCCAAAGGTGCGTGACATTGGGAAAATCCTCGAATGGCTGGGTGGCAGTTCGAGCGCCCGAGCGCGCCTGATGGTCAGGCCGGGCAGCAGTTGCATTCCGCCACACCCTAGCGCGCTCGGATGTCACCCAGATGCCAGCAGGGTGACGAGTCGGTGACAACCAGCTCAGCCGGGCAGGTACTGATACAGCCAAGTTTCGGTGAGGTGCCGGTCACCGTCTTTGAGGTGAAGGCGCAAGTCCACGGGTTCCTCGCCGGTGTAGTGCAGGTCGAATACCGCCCGCCAGCGCTTGGTGCCCACCACACGCAGGGAATAGGCGTTGGTGACGGTTCCATGGCTGGTGCTGACTTGCGGGACCAGATCGAACCGCTGCGGCATGTCGTTGAATGCGCCCCCCGCGAAATCGACCACGAACCTGCGGCCGGGCGGAATCTGCTCGACGCTGGTGCCGGGAATGCCGGGACGGCCTGTGCGGGTGTGAACGACGCGACCGATGGTGTCTGGAATGTCGGGGACTCCAGTCCACTCCATCCGATACCGGTAGTGCAGGCGCTGGCCTGGCTGGGCAGACCCAGCAGACACCCAGTAGGCGACGATGTTGTCGTGAATTTCCCCCTCGGTGGGGATTTCGACCAGCTGTACGGCGCCTTCACCCCAGGCGCCAATGGGCTCAATCCACAGGCTCGGCCTGCGTTCGTAGAAGGCCCCGTCATCCTCGTAGTGCACGAAGGCCCGATCACGCTGCATGAGGCCAAAGCCGCGCGGGTTGTTGTCGAAGAA
>DHQM01000170.1 GCA_002408105.1 Gammaproteobacteria bacterium UBA5338
CCGAGGCCAAGCGGCTGGGTTGGCCTCGGGCAGGCCGTCGAGGTGGCCATAATTGCGCACGTCGATGCCGTCTTGGCTGCGCAGTGGTTTTGACAGCATGGCCAGAAGCCCATCGGAGAGGTCCAGCTGGGCTGTACAGGGCTTCCCTCGGGTCAGGTCCAGCTGCAACTCGGCGGCGCAAAGCGCTGCAAAGCGGGACTCAAGGTGTTGAAGGCGGGCGGCGTCTGAGGCGCCGTTGGGTGGGTTGGCCACGAGGTGCTCCTGGTCGGTGGGCCCGGTGCCCCCCGGACGGGAGGGCAAGACTGGCACAAAGCCTGATTATAAAGGACTCGATCATGCGATTGGCGAGCGCAAATTCTCCGCGGCGATGGTTCGGATTCGGGTGCGGGTTATAGGCTTTTGGCCTAAGGGCTACTTTCCCGGCTGGATTGGTCCTATGCTGTCGATCCGAGTCTTGCGGTCTCGGTTGAAGTGTCTTTTCCACTGTGTCGAGCGCGTTCGCCATTGAGCGAGGAGGTGACCCATGCAAGCTGCCCGTGGCGGTGAGCCGCATTGCGCCTATCGGCGCCAAGAACGTGTGTTTTACCAAGATCGTCAGTGGTACTTTCGGGTGCGTGGCGGCCATGTGATTGGCCCGTATGGCACCAAACGGGCGGCCGTCTGGGCCGCTGCGCAGTACGTTGAGCAGCACTTGGAGCATTGGCCTGGCGCCGCCGAGGCGCCGTCCGTCGTGGCCTAAGAGTCCCGGTGGCGCACCACCTGTCAGGGGCGGTGCGCCTTTTTTAGGTACTGCGCGGACTGCATTTCGAGCAGTCGGCTTTGGGTGCGTTGGAATTCGAATCCCAGGCGCCCACTGGTGTACAGCCCTGTGATCGGTACCGCTGCTGAAACCACCAATTTGACGTTGTGGTCATAGAGCACGTCGACCAGGTTGATGAACCTGCGGGCCTGCTCGTCGAGGTCAGCTCGGAATTGGGGCAGGCCGCTCACCAGCAGGGTGTGGAAGGACCGCGCCAGTTCCAAGTAATCGGCGGAGCTGCGTGGGCCATCACAGAGCGCGCCAAACTCAAACCAAGCACAGCCATCACTGAGCGCGCGCGCAGCGATGTCACGACCTTCGACTTCCACCTTGGTATTGGTTGTGCTGGCGCCGGTGCTGAGCGCTGCGAAACTCTGGGTGAGCTGGCGAGTGGCCGCCTCGTCAAGAGGGCAGTGGTAGAGCTCGGCCTGTTGCAGAACGCGCAGGCGGTGGTCGACCCCGCCGTCAAGCTCTACCACGTGAGTGTGCTGTTCGATCAGGTCGATGGCAGGCAAAAAGCGTTCGCGCTGCAAGCCGTTTTCGTAGAGCTGGTGAGGTGCCAGGTTGGAGGTGGCCATCAGGGTGGTGCCCGCTGCAAACAACGCCTCCAGCAATCCCGCCAAAATCATTGCATCGGTGATGTCGGTTACGAAAAATTCGTCCAGGCAGAGGAGGCGGGTGCGTTGGCCCCAGTCGTGGCCAATGCTGCGCAGTGGATCCTTGGTACCCCGCCGAGCGGTGAGTTCTCGGTGCGCCTCGCGCATGAACCGATGAAAGTGGGTGCGCTGGGCCACCCCCGGCGGCAAGCTCTCGTACAGCAGGTCCATGAGGTAGGTTTTTCCGCGCCCCACGCCACCCCAGAGATAGAGGCCATGGCCCTGCGGCATTGGACTCCGGCGTTTCCACAGACGGGACAGCCTGCCCCCCGTTGGTGGGGATGACACCACCTGTTGGTAGAGCGTCTGGATGTGACTCAGTGCCCGTCGCTGGGCCGGGTCAGCGACGAAGCCTGGGCGCGCCAGGTCTCGTTGGTAGCGGTCTAGGGGTGACATCAACAGCGGCGCTGCCTGGCCTTGAACTACAACCCAGCCCCCGACTCCGTGAGCTGGGCGAGCAACTGATTTTTCAATTGTACCAGTTGGCCATGGAAGAAGTGCCCTGCCGTGGGGAAACTGATCAAATGGGCGGGGCTGTGCACCTGCTCGACCCAGGCGGCAACCTCCGTTGCCGAAACCACGTCGTCTTGCTGTCCCTGGAGCACTGTGAGTGGGGCAGGGAAAGCATCAAGCCCTGAAAAGTCAAAGCGGCCGACCGGAGGAGCGACCAGGATGAGTTGGCCAAGTGGCGCATCGCACGTCCATTTTGATGCCACAGAGGCGGCCACGAATGCGCCGAAGGAGAAGCCGCCGAGCCACAGCGCTTTGGCGCCATTGCAGGCGCACCAGGCGGCCACCGCGCGCAAGTCATCCTGCTCCGCGATCCCTTCTCCGTAATCCCCTTCGCTCGCGCCGACGCCGCGAAAGTTGAACCGCACGGTGTTGAGTCCCGCCTGGCCCAATGCGCGCGTCAGGGTGTGCACCACTTTGTTGTCCATGGTGCCGCCGAACTGTGGGTGCGGGTGGCAGAGGATGGCGGTGCGTTCGGCGCCTGTGTCGGAGAACCGTGCTTCGATCTGTCCCGCGGGACCCGCAATCCGCGTGTGGGTCTCCTTCACGAGGTTGCAGTTCTTGTTGCTGTTGGAGCAATTGCGGGGGTTCCCTGTCCCCCTCCCAGATGGGGCGGGCGGATGAGCAGCACCACAAGGCCGGCAGCGCCCGCGAGTAGAACGTATCCCCAGAAGACATGGCTGTAGCTGTCGAACCAGTCGTAGGCGGTGCCCGCTGCGACGGGACCGATTGAGGAAACGACCGTCACCACCACCCCGCGGGTTGCATACAGTGGCGCGTAGTTTTGGTTGCCGAAGTAGTTGGCGAGCAGCATCGGGCTGGTGACCAGCGCCAAGCCGTTGCCGAAGCCGAACAGCACAGCAAACAAGTAAGCGCCCGCCAGTGATTGCGTGAACTCAAGGGCCAGCACGCCCCCAAGGGAAAAGAACAGGCCGAAGGCCAGCAGCAGCTTGGGTTCAACGTGGTCGCCGAGGCTGCCGGAAATGAGTCGTCCCAGAATACCCAGAAAACCGATGATGCCAAGGGCTGAGGCGGCCGCGATTTTGTCGATGCCGACGTCTTGCAGGTGCAGCAGGGCCTGGCTGTTGACCAGAGACCCACCCAGCACGGCGATCGAGGCCCCCATGACCACCATCCAGAAGGTCGGGGTGCGAAGGGCGTCCCCAACGGACCAGGTGGCTGAAGTTTGATACACGCGGGCTGGTTGGGTGTTGGACCGGAGAGATCCAGCGGCGTCCGGTGTGGCACCATCGACTTGCTGGCCCAAGTCAGCCGGGCGCTCCTTGACGAACACGAGGGCAAGGAAGGAAGAGAACAACGCGCCCGCTGCCATGGCCAGCCAAATCACACGCCAGCTACCGGTGGCTTCGATTGCGTAGGCGGTGAGTGGGGGCACCAGGCCGCCGCCCAGGCCGCCGGAGGCCATGAAGAGCCCGATTGCCAAGGCGCGGCGCCGAGCGAACCAGTTGGACACCAACTGGGTGCCGGGAATGATCGTCTGCATCGCCATGCCGAGCCCGAGAAGCAAGCCGGCGCTGATGTAAAACTGCACCAATGAGGTGGTGAAGTAGGTCAGCAAGGCGCCGGAGGCAGTGACAAAGCCGCCTGCGAAGATGGTCAGCCGGGTGCCTATGCGCGTGATCATGGCCGCCACCAAGGGGCCAGAGAGTCCGAGCGCAGCGCCAGTGATGGCGAAGCCGGTGCTTGCCTGGCCGCGCGACCAACCAAAGGTTGCAATGATTTCGGGCAGGGTCACGGCAAAGCCATAGAAGACGATGCCGATTGACATGAAGTAAATGAAGCTCAGTACGCCAAGCAAGCGCCAACCATAAAACATGCGCGGCTCCAGTTGTTGTTATTTTTGGTGTGTATGGGCGAGCCTACTACAGCGGTTGAGTGTGAAACAGCCATGCCTGGTCACCGGTATCTTCCCCTAGGATGGCGAGCAGCTGCTAAACAGCGTAATGCGGTTGAAATGCTCCGCTTCATCCAGGTCTGGAATGGTGCGGGCATGCACGGTGCCCAACCGTTGAAAGCCAGTCGGTAGTCGCCCGTCGAGACGAGAGTCTGCCGCGAGCACGGCGATCCCGAGACTGGCGGCATGCTGCAACAGGGTGAGGTTGTCCTCTTCGTAGCAGACATCACTGGCGAGCATCAGCTCGAAAGGCAGTGGGGTGCGCTCAAAGGGCACCGCATGCGTGGCTTCGACCTCGACACCGTTGAGTGCGGCGTTGCGCAGCGCTGCCGCGCGCGCTCTGGAGTCTTGGTCGCACACAATGACCCGCGCGGCACCGGCCCGGGCGGCGGCAATCCCGACCACTGCACTGCCGCAGCCGAAATCAAGTACCGAACGGCCGGCGACCCACTCGGGGTGGCGCAGCAGGTGCCGCGCCAGGGCCAGTCCACTCGCCCAGCAGAACGCCCAGTAGGGCGGTGCGGCGATGGAGACCTGAGGGCCTGCGCCGGGCAATGGGCCCCTCGGGTAGTCGTCTGCAAGCAGGTGTAGCCGAACGCCGCCACAGTCGGGCAAGGTGCGGGGCACAGGTTCGAGCCAGCCCGGCAGATCAGAGTCAATTGGTTCGGGGGTTGCGGTGGGCATTGTGTGGTCGCAGGGGTTTGGTCATCACCCATGGGCTGCTTGAGCGTAAGGCCGGTCGGGGCCAATGGCGAGAGACAGGTTTCGCAGGGAGAACAGCTGGTGCAAGTGTACTTGGTGGGCGGGGCAGTGCGAGACCGGCTCCTGGGCCGGTCGGTGAACGAGCGCGACTGGGTGGTTGTGGGCAGCACCGAGGACGAGATGCTCGCCCAGGGCTTTCGCCGGGTCGGGCGGGACTTCCCGGTATTCCTGCATCCGCAAACAGGTGAGGAGTACGCGCTGGCTCGGACCGAGCGCAAACGGGGTAGAGGGCACCGTGGTTTTGACGTGCAGGCATCGCCAGATGTCACCCTGGAAGCGGACTTGAGTCGGCGCGACCTCAGCGTGAACGCCATCGCTCAGGCGGATGACGGCACCTTGATCGACCCCTACGGCGGCATCGAAGACTTGCGTGCCCGGCGGCTTCGGCACCTGTCGCCGGCATTCGCCGAGGATCCGCTCCGCGTGCTCCGGGTGGCCCGGTTTTGGGCACGGTATGCGGAACTCGGATTCAGGGTCGCCGAGCAAACCTGGGAGCTGATGACGCAGATGAGTCGATCGGGCGAGCTCGATTCCCTGACGCCAGAGCGGGTCTGGGGTGAATTCCAGCGTGCGCTGGACGAACCGCAGCCGGAGCGCTTCGTGGAGCTGTTGCGGCGCTGTGAAGCGTTGCCCGTGCTGTTTCCTGAGTTTGCGCGCCTGTACGCGGTGGCCATGCCGGACGGGTCGTCGCCATCGGTTGGGCTGCATTGCGAAGAGGCGTTGGCGGCTGCGGCGCGCTCCGGCGCGCAGTCTGAGCAGCGTTTTGCAGCCTGGGTTGCGGATCTGACCGTAGCGCCACCGGCGTGCATCGCCAACGACACCAGTAAAGGACGCGGTGCGGCCGATGCTGAGTTGCAGCGCTGGTGCCGACGGGTGCGTGCCCCCAACCGTTTTCGTGAAACCGCCGCGGCGATGGTCCGCGGTCTGGCCTGTGCCGCCAGTGCTGGGCTTGGCCCTACGTCTGTGCTTGAGGTTTTGGAGGCCTTGGATGCGCTGCGTCGACCGGAACGGCTGGACGATTTCCTTGTGGTGCGCGCGGCGCACCAAAGCGCGCGCGGCGAGGGTGCTGGCTGCGACGCGCCGTTCTGGCGCACCGCACTGGAGCATGCGAGGGCGGTGAGCGCGCGGCACCATGTACAGGCCGGCCTGTCCGGCGAGCAAATTGCCGATCGACTGCGACAGGACCGCTTGACTGCGCTCGAGGCGCTGATCGAAGCGCGGCGCAAAGCCTGAGCAAAATCCTGGGTCGGCGGAGCAGTTGTGGTGCCCTACACTGTGCAGCGCGCCGGCGGGCGGATGTGCCGCCGGGTCACCACTATCAAGTTGGAGTTGCGTACATGAAAGTGTTGAAATTGCTTGGGTGCCTGGCTTTTCTGGGGACTGCGCCGCTGCTGCAGGCCGCCGACCCGGCCGCGGGAAAGCAGGTCGCCGGGCGGGTCTGCGTCGCGTGCCACGGAGCCACGGGCAAATCGACCAACCCCATGTACCCGAACCTTGGGGGACAGTCTGAGGCCTATCTGGCCAGCTCCATTCGTGCGTACAAGACCGGTGACCGCAGCGGCGGAATGAGTGCGGTCATGAAGCCCATGGTGAGTGGTTTGAGTGACGCGGACATCAACAACCTTGCCGCGTACTATGCGGCGCAGAGTCCCTGCGCCACGCTGCCCGCCAAGTGAGGTGTGCCCACCGCGCGTCACGGAGGGGTGAGCGACTCCAGTGACCAGCGCGGCCGGGCAAGCACGGCTGTTCCTGTGCTGCCGCCGGCGGCGAGGCGCAGGGCGCCGGCCAGCGCGATCATGGCGCCGTTGTCGGTGCAGTACCGCGGGTGGGGGCAATGCAACTCGGCCTGCTGTGCCTGGGCCATGGCCTCAAGCCGGGCCCGTAGGCGCTCGTTGGCGCTGACGCCGCCGGCGATCACCAGGCGGGTCAGCCCGGTTGCACTGAGCGCGCGGCGGCATTTGATCACCAGGGTATCGACCACTGCATCCTCGAATGCTCGCGCGATGTCGGCGCGGGTCGCGTCGTTCAGCGTTCCGTTGGCTTGTGCGGATTCAACCGTGTTGCGCGTGAAGGTTTTCAGGCCGCTGAAACTGAAATCCAGCCCCGGCCGGTCCGTCATTGGCCGCGGGAACCGGTAGCGGTCCGGGTTCCCCTGGGTTGCCAGGCGCGCCAACGCAGGGCCTCCGGGGTAGTCAAGCCCAAGTTGCACTGCGGCTTTGTCGAACGCTTCTCCCGCTGCGTCGTCCACGGATTCGCCAATGAGCCGATAGACCCCGACGCCCTGGACCTCGACCAGCTGGGTGTGGCCCCCGGAAACCAGCAATGCAACGAAGGGAAACTCGGGCGGGTCAGGTGCAAGCATGGGCGCCAACAGGTGACCCTCCATGTGGTGCACCTCCATCGCCGGGATGTTGGCTGCGAACGCAAGGCTGCGTCCCACCGCTGCGCCGACCAGCAGCGCACCCATTAGGCCAGGGCCCGCCGTATAGGCCACACCATCCAGGTCGTTGACTGAAAGGCCGGCATCCTTGAGTGCCTGCCGCACCAAGGGGAGTGTGCGGCGGATGTGGTCTCTGGAAGCGAGTTCAGGCACCACGCCGCCGTATTCCACGTGGAGGTCCGCTTGGCTGTGCAGTGTTTCGGCGAGCAGCCCTGCGCGGGTGTCGTAGACGGCTACACCGGTTTCGTCGCAGGAGGTTTCAATGCCCAGGACGCGCATGCAGTGGCACTTTTGGCGGCAAAACCCGCATTATACCACCCGGCGCTCGCAGGCTGGTCTAAGCTTAGGGACGCCACCACCCCCATCTGGAGACCGAGCAGCATGCGAATTTCCAGTGCAGTTGGGCCTTTGAATGCTTTTGAATAAAGATCCCGCAGAGCATCCCCAGGGAGCACCGACGCTTGCCGAGTCGCCGCAGGCTGAGTGGTCTGCCCACCAACTGCATAGCCATTTTCAACCCATCGTAAGTCTTGCGCACAGCCGAGTGGTGGGGCACGAAGCCTTGTTGCGCGCGACCACCGGAAACGGCCTGCCGGTCAGTCCGCAGGAGCTGTTCGCCAAGGCGGAGCGGTGCGGTGAGGTGGACGTCCTTGATCGGCGGGCATTGGCAACCCACTTTGCCGGCTACGCCCAAGCCAAGCCCGAGGGCTGGCTGTTCGTCAATGTTGCGGCCCGGCGCTTTTCCACCGACCCCAACCTGGCTGCAGAGCTGTTCGATGCGCTGTCCGCCCAGGGGCTCCTGCCGAGTCAAGTGGTCATCGAAGTGTTGGAGTCGGAGCTACAAGACTCAGCGGTGTTGCGGCAAACCGTCGAGGAGCTGCATGAGTACGGCTGTCTCATTGCGCTTGACGACTTCGGTGCGGGACACTCCAACCTCGATCGCATCTGGCGCCTCAAACCACACCTGATCAAACTCGACCGTTCGTTGGTTGGAGCGGCAGCGCGCGAGCCCCTCATCAACCGGATCATGCCCGGATTGGTCGGCTTGATTCACGAGGCCAACGCTCTGGTGTTGATGGAGGGCGTGGAAACCGAGCGTGAAGCCTTGATCGCGATGGAAGCGGACGTTGACCTGGTGCAGGGCTATTATTTCGGGCGCCCCGCCGCGACGCTGCAGGGCCCGACAGTGGCCCACACCCAGCTTGATCGGCTCTGGTCATTGCATGGGTCGACCGCTGGCCTCACGCGCCAGCGCCACCGGGAATTCATCGCACCGTACCGCAATGCCATTGGGTACGGTGCGAGCCTGCTGCGTGCGGGTTACGCCCTTGAAGCCGCTGCGCAGCCATTCATGGCGCTGGCCCAAGCCGAGTGTTGCTTTTTGCTGGATGCCGATGGCATTCAGGTGGGAGCCAACGTCGGCCGCAGTGGCGCACCCTCTGCCGCCGATGCGCGGTTTGAGCCACTGCGCAGCCAAAGCGGCGCCGTGTGGTCCAGGCGCCCCTACTTTCAGCGGGCCTTAAGCCGCCCAGGGGCTGTGCATGTGACAAGGCCGTACTTTTCCCTGGCAGGGCTCGCGCAGTGCATCACCGTCTCGGTCGCAGAGCGGGTCGGCGAGCAGATGCGAATTTTTTGCGGTGACGTACGGATTCCCTAGCGCCGGTTCGGGTTGCCAGGCTTTTCGCTACGCCCTAAACTACGCGCCCATTTCCCAACACTCCCGACCCGACGCCATTGATCGAGAGTTCACGCATTTAGAGACCTTATGCCGCAAGTCAAAGTCAAAGAGAACGAGCCGTTTGATGTCGCACTGCGTCGCTTCAAGCGTTCGTGCGAGAAAGCAGGCATCCTCGCCGAGGTGCGCCGCAGAGAGTTCTATGAAAAGCCGACGGCTGTGCGTAAGCGCAAGGCTGCTGCTGCCGTCAAGCGCCACGCCAAGAAACTGCAGCGCGAATCACGTCGCGCATCCCGCCCATATTAAGCTGCTGGGTGGCCTGCGCGCGCGGGCTTGCGCTGTGTTCGAGGGCACCTGTCTCCTCCTGTCGGGTCGGCCCACCTCTCTGGTCTCGGGTTCGCCCTTGGGCGGCTTCGCATGAGTGTCCGAGATCACCTCAGTGAGGCCGTCAAGGCCAGCCTGAAAGCTGGTGACAAGCGCCGGGTGGGTGCGCTGCGTCTGGCATTGGCGGAGATTCAACGCCAGGAAGTCGACCAACGTGGCTCCTTGCCCGATGAAGGCGCTGTGCAGCTGCTCAGCAAGATGGTCAAGCAGCGCTGTGATTCAGCGGCTCAGTTTGAACAGGCAGAGCGCGCGGACCTCGCCGAGCAAGAGCGGTACGAGATTGCGGTGCTCTCTGCGTTTTTGCCGCGGCCGCTGGATGCGGGCGAATTGGCGGCCCTCGTCGATGAGGCGCTCGCGACCACCGCGGCGCAGGACATGTCCTCCATGGGCGCCGTGATGAATTGGCTTCGCCCGCGCGTGCAGGGCCGTGCCGACATGTCAGCCGTCAGCCGGCTGGTCCGGACCCGCCTGAAGTAGGACAACTCCAGCGCCAGAGGGCTGCGATTCTCGGCGGCGTGCGTATTCGATGTACATCCGGTTCCACTGAGGCCACAATCGGACGGTCATTTCAAGTGGGCGTGCAGTCCGGTGGCCGGTGTCCAGAGCGGGTGGCTTGATGGCATCACGAATTCCGCAAGAGTTCATCGACCAGTTGCTGGACCGTGTCGACCTCGTGGAGTTGGTCGGTGAGCGTGTTTCCCTCCGTCGATCGGGCAGCAACCACCTCGGCCTGTGCCCATTTCACGACGAAAAAACTCCGTCCTTCTCTGTCAGTCGGGACAAACAGCTGTATCACTGTTTCGGCTGCGGGGCTCACGGAACGGCACTCGGGTTCCTGATGGAACACGATCACCTGAGCTTTCCGGACGCGGTCGAGAGCCTCGCACACAT
>DHQM01000204.1 GCA_002408105.1 Gammaproteobacteria bacterium UBA5338
GGTCGCCCTGGGGGTGCTGGCGACTTCCCCCCGCCGGCGCGCCTTGCTCCGGGTGCGCCCGGGTGTCCAGCTGCTGGTGGGTGTGGCGATGGCGGGCATGGTGCTGTGCCATTTCATGGCGATTGCCGGCGTTGAAGTGGCGTACATGATCACCGCCAAACGCACCAGCCTGCTGTTTGGAATGCTCTATGGTGCCCTGTGGTTTCGGGAGGCCCGTCTGGGGCGAAACCTGGGGGCAGGCGCCCTGATGCTGGCCGGTGTGTTCCTGGTGGCGGGCAGCTAGGCCCCCTTCAGAACACCTCAAAGGGCTGCAAGTCGAACGCGGTCCGCATCCGTTCTACGGCCTGCGCATCCGTCTGACTCATGGCCTGCATCTCGCGCTCGGTGTCTTCATCCAGACCCTGGTCAATGACCAGCTCCACCCTGCGGTTGCGGGACCGCCCGTCCGCGGTGGCGTTGTCAGCGATCGGTTTTTTGTCCGCAAATCCGGTGACGCGAAAGCGGTCCTGGTCGAGGTCGTTGAAGGCGAACAGCTCGTCGGCGACGGCCACCGCCCGGGCTGTCGACAGACCCCAGTTGGACTCGAATCGGTGGTTGGAGATGGGCAGGTTGTCGGTATGTCCTTCAATGCTGACAGCGCCTGGAACACCCTTGAGCACGCCCCGGATTTTGGCCATGACCCGAATGAACCCATGGTTGATCTCATCCGAGCCCGAGGCGAATGCCGCTTGTTCGCGAATGCGGATCACAATGATCCGGCCGCGGGTCTCGATTTCGAGCGCACCGCTGGCAATCTCGTTGCCGAGGGCCTCGGCAACGGTTTCGGCATCGGCGCGCGTTTCGGCGACCAGCGAGCGCAGCTTGGCTTCCAATTCTGCAATCGCTGCGCTTTGGTCTTCGGCCGCTTGGCGGTCCGCGCCTTCTGCGGGCTCGGCTGGTTCGGCGGTGACCTTGTCGAACTCTTCCCGATAGGCTTCGGCGCCATCGACCATCAGGGAATTCAGGGTGTCTTGCACGGTGAACTGGCGCACCACATTCAGTGGCGTGGGCTCGGGCTTGGCCGGACTGAATTCCTGCGCGATCACACTGGTGCCCTTGGGGATGTCCAGCACCTTGACCTCGCGCTGCACCCCGAACGCTTCGTTCATCGAGCCGGCGAGTCGCTTGAAGCGCATGACATCCATCTCTGAAAAGGACAGCAGCAAAACAAAGAAGCACATCAGCAGGGACATGAGGTCGGCAAAGGTCATGACCCAGGCCGGGATTCCCGCTGGCGGTTCAGGGCATTCGCAGGGCTCGGGTTGGCTCATGGGTCAGACCCGCCTACACCTATTCGACGGCCGCTTCTTCGCGGGCGGCGCCGGGCAGGTAGGTTTTCAGCATGGATTCGATGACGCGCGGGTTCTGGCCGGCCTGAATGGCCAGCAGCGCGTCGATCATCAATGCCTTGTTGCGCTTTTCTTCAACCATGCGCAGTTTGAGCTTGTCGGCGATGGGCAGCGCGAACATGTTCGCGAACATCGCCCCGTACAGGGTGGTGAGCAGCGCCACCGCCATGGCGGGTCCAATGGCCTTGGGGTCGGACATGTTGGACAGCATGGCCACCAGGCCAACCAACGTGCCGATCATGCCCATTGCCGGGCCAACGTCACCGAGTGCAGTGAAGATCTTGCCGCCCCATTCGTGGCGCTCTTCGGTGAGCTTCATGTCGTTGCTGAGCACGCTGCGCACCACGTCGGGTTCGTGGCCATCGACCAGGAGTTGTACGCCGTTGTTCAAAAAGCCGTTCTCGATGTCGCTGCCCTCCAGGGCGAGCAGGCCCCCCTTGCGCGCCGACTCGGCCAGCTCGACTACGGTTTGAATCAATTCCACCGGGCTTTCGATTTTGAACATGAAGGCTTTGGTTGCGATTTTTGCCGCGCCTAGAAACTGGCCGAGGGTGAACTTCATCAGCACCACAAAAATGCTCCCGACGAGCACGATAAGGAGCGACGGGACATTGACGAAGATGGCGATCGAGCCACCCAGGGCCATGGCCATCAGCACAATGGCGAACGCACCGATCAGGCCAATTAGGGTTGCGATATCCACGCGGACCTCTTCCATCCGAACAGCGAAACGGAACTTTGGGCATGGCGGAACAGGCCGAGGCGATACAATGGGTGTCCCGGTGCCCACCACAAAGTCTAGACACAAAAATCCGCCCTGAGCGGTGGCCGCGGGCGGTGGTTGACCGCATGGGGTGGGTTGATTAGGGTTCGCGCTTTTTCACGGGGGGCAGCGCCATGGGCACGCGACGCAAACGGATCGATTTCGATCAGAGTCTCCACCGGTTGGATGAACTCGTGGGTGCGCTTGAACAGGGCGACACGAGCCTGGAAGAATCCCTGAAACTGTTTGAGCAGGGCATTCGCCTGGCCCGTGAGTGCCAGGAGAGCCTGCGGCAAGCCGAGCAGCGTGTAGCGACATTGACCCTCAACGATTCCGAGCAAGCGCCAGCCGAAGATCCGGGGGTCGAGGTTGACCCCTGAAGCGCATTGGGACCGGCTGCGCGGGCGCATCGACCAGTTGCTGCTGGGTGCACTTCCGCCACCCGATCGGCAGAGTGCAGAATTGTTCGACGCGATGCGTTATGCCGTTCTTGGGGGGGGCAAGCGTGTGCGACCCCTGCTGACCTACGCGGCCTGTGAAGCGGTGGGCGGTCCCCTGGCGGCTGCCGACGCACCGGCGGTGGCTGTGGAATTGGTGCACGCCTATTCCCTCATCCACGACGACCTGCCCGCGATGGACGATGACGACCTGCGGCGTGGCCGGCCAAGCTGCCACATTCGCTTTGGCGAAGCGACCGCCATTTTGGCGGGCGATGCCCTGCAGGCCCTGGCCTTCGAGCGGTTGGTTGCTGATCCGGACACGCCAGCGGCGGTGCAGGTGGCCTGGACGCACAGCCTTGCGAGGGCTGCCGGTGGCCCAGGGATGGTGGGTGGCCAGGCCTGTGACCTGGCGAGCGAAGGCAAACAGCTCCCGAGGGCCGAGCTGGAGTTGCTGCACGCACGCAAGACCGGCGCCTTGCTGCGTGCGGCAGCCAGCATGGGTGCGCTGGCAGGCGGTGCCGGTGGCGATGAACTCGATGCCATTGATCGGTTTGCCGCCGGACTTGGCCTGGCGTTTCAGATCCGAGACGACCTGCTGGATGCCGAGGGCGACGCCAAGCGCATGGGAAAGCGGGTGGGCGCAGACGCTGCGCTGAACAAGTCCACGTTTCCGGCGTTACTCGGGATCGAAGGCGCCAAGTCGGCGCTTCAGGCGACCCACGAGCGGGCACTGCAGGCGCTGCTCCCGCTGGGTGAGCGCGCGGAGCGCTTGCGGCAGCTGGCGAACCTGTTGTTGGTCCGGGACCACTGAGGGCGCCGCAGTGGGTGGCGGGGGCCGGATTCGAGTACCATGACACCAATATTTCGAGACCAACCACCCCCAATGCCCCGCACATTCACAGAAATTCCCCGCGAGCGCCCAGTCACCCCACTGCTTGATCAGGTCGATTCGCCGGCCGGCTTGCGTGGCCTGGGGCTCGATTCGGCCGAGTTGGTCCAACTTGCGGACGAGTTGCGCGCCTACCTGTTGTACACCGTCGGACGCACCGGCGGCCATTTTGGTGCGGGCCTTGGTGTCGTGGAGCTCACCATCGCCCTGCACCACCAGTTCGATACCCCCCATGACCGCCTGGTGTGGGACGTGGGGCACCAGGCCTACCCCCACAAGATTTTGACCGGTCGCCGTGAGGCGATGGCGAGCCTGCGCCAGCGGGGTGGAATTGCAGGCTTTCCCAAACGTGGGGAAAGCCCGTACGACACTTTTGGCGTGGGCCACTCCAGCACGTCAATTGGCGCGGCGCTGGGCATGGCACTGGCCGCGGAGCGCCTGGGGGAGTCGCGCCGCGCGGTGGCGGTCATTGGCGACGGCGCGCTGACCGCGGGCATGGCATTCGAAGCCCTCAACCACGCTGGTGATCTGGATGCCAACCTGCTGGTGGTCCTCAACGACAACGACATGTCGAT